>NZ_DBLXSO010000002.1:0-94120 GCF_057878315.1 Jutongia sp.
TCTATAGAAGCCTTGATAAATTCTATTCCAAAATTAATGCCTGAAAGCACATTTGATTTTCCAAAATTATTTAACGCAACAAGTGCAGTAATATTATCAAACGATATTTTAACATTTGATAAATTCTTAAATCCATCAATTAAAACAGCCTGTATTTTCATATCAACACAACCTTCCTTTATCATCCTACACATACAATACCACCTTTTTAAATTTTATGCAATGGCTTTTTTCTTTTTTTTTTATATTTGTATTATATTCAGTTACTTCTTTACTTATACGCAAATTTTCATCACCTTTCATTATTGCTACGGTAAATAGCAAGCTGAGAATTATTACTATTTATAAAAAAAGAGCCCTGCGTGACTCCTTCACGCAGGGCTCCTAAATCCTACACTATTCCATCATCCGGGACAAACTACGTCCCGGCATCATTGTAGCAACCATCTTTGCAATTACATTGCAGCAACCATCTCTGATACTTCCTTTGCCATAGCCTCAGACTTCGCATCGGCGTCCTCAAGAGAGGTGCCTACTACGCCGTAGTAGAACTTCACCTTCGGCTCTGTACCGGATGGGCGTACGCACATCCATACATCGTCTGTCATGTCGAAGTAAAGCACGTTGGACTTTGGCAGTCCGGTCGGCTTTGTCTCGCCGGTAGCGATATCTGTGATGATATCCTTCTGATAGTCACGGAAGGATGTTACCTTGTGACCGCAGAACTCCTTCGGCGGATTCTCGCGGAGTGTTGTCATGATCTCCTGAATCTTAGCAAGTCCCTCGATACCCTTCATGGTTACGGACTGTACGCCGTCTTTATAATAACCAACTCTCTCATACAGAGCAAGCATTGCATCCCAGAGAGTCATGTTCTTTGTCTTGTAATATGCTGCCGCCTCGCAGAGTGCCATCGTAGCCACGATCGCATCCTTGTCGCGGGCATGTGTTCCGATCAGGCAACCGTAGCTCTCCTCGAAACCAAACAGGTAAGTTCCCTTGCCGGTTGTCTCGAAGTTGAGAATCTGCTGTCCGATGTATTTAAATCCGGTCAGAACCTCAATGAGATCAACGCCGTAATCCTTGGCGATCGCATCTGCCAGATTAGAGGTAACGATGGTCTTGATCAGCTTGCCATCCTCAGGCAGTCCCTTTGTTGCCTTTCTCTGGGAGATCTCATAATCTGCCAGCAGACAGCCGGACATGTTACCGGTCAGGGTGATATACTCGCCGCTCTTGGTATCCTTAACATATACGCCGAGACGATCTGCATCCGGATCTGTTGCAAGAACAAGGTCTGCATCCTTCTCCTTGGCAAGCTTGAGAGCCAGTTCAAATGCCTCTGCTGCCTCTGGGTTCGGATAGCTGACGGTAGGGAAATCTCCATCCGGAAGCTCCTGCTCGGGTACTACATATACATTCTCAAAGCCGATCTCCTTGAGGACTCTTCTCGCCGGGATATTACCTGTTCCGTGAAGCGGCGTGTAAACGATCTTAAGATCCTTGCCAACTTCCTTGATGCTGTCCCAATGAATAACCTGCTTCTTTAACTCTTCGATATATTTATCATCAATGGCTGCGCCAATGTTCTCATAAAGACCCTTCTCGACTGCCTCAGCCTTGTCCATGGTCTTAACCGTGTTCCAGTCCGTAACAGCCTTAACCTCGTCCATGATACCGGTATCATGTGGCGGCGTGATCTGTGCGCCGTCCTCCCAGTATACCTTGTATCCGTTGTACTCCGGTGGGTTGTGGCTTGCAGTTACGTTAATTCCTGCTACGCAGCCAAGCTCGCGTACAGCAAAGGAAAGCTCCGGTGTCGGACGCAGTGATTCAAACACGTATGCCTTAATACCATTGGCTGCAAGACAGAGTGCTGCTTCATCTGCAAACTCCGGTGACATATGACGGGAATCAAATGCAATGGCTACACCCTGAGAAGCCTTTCCCGCTTTGTTGATATAATTCGCCAGACCCTGAGTTGCCTTTCGTACCGTGTAAATGTTCATGCGGTTCGTCCCTGCCCCAATGATCCCTCGCAAACCAGCGGTTCCAAATTCGAGGTCCATATAAAAACGCTCTTTTTTCTCATTCTCGTTATCTGCAATGTCCTGAAGCTCTTTCTTCGTATCCTCATCGAAATAAGGATTGCTCAGCCACTCCTTGTAGATGTCTTTGTAGTCCATGTCTTTTCCTCCTATCAGTGATGGCATATGCCTTGATTTTGCAAATCCACCTATTATTTTGTATGTTGAAACGCATATTGTCAACAACAAATTATAATCTATTTTGTAAAAGTTTTTTGAACAAAATCACTGAGCCGCCGGCGATGCCGTTGCTGCCGCCTCCTTTGCGGTCAGATCCGCAAAGCTCAGCTTCACATCCTGATCATCATCAAGAATGTCGACGGAATAGCTCTTTGTTGCATATCCATCCCGACACAGCGTAACGGTCTGTGATCCGATCACCTTTGTAAAGGTACACGGTGCAAGTCCTTTATAAACATTGTCCAGATAAACCTCCGCTCCCTGCGGTGCCGATACCGTGATCGTGTGATCGCTGTCAATCTGCTTTGTCTGTGTATCGTCCGTGCTCTCCGAGCTTGTCTTCGTGCTCTTTCCGGTGGCTGACGGTGCCGCCGTGGTGTCGGATGCCTCCGCTTCCTCCTCCACAAGATTGATACGGACGGTCGTCCCCTTCGGCTCCTCCACATCCAGCGTGCCGGTGTATGTGGTATACCCTGTCATGGACACCTGTATCTGATATACGCCGTATGCCAGTGCGATCGGCTTTCTGTAGCCTACCGCCGTACCGTTGATCGTCAGATCCGCCCCTGCCGGTGCAATATCAAACGTGATCACGCCAACATGACTGTCCGCCGGCTTGTACTCCGAAAAGTCCAACGTAACCTCCCTGCCGCTGTGAACCGTCACATTCTTGACTGCGGTTGAATGATTCTTACTTAAGATCACCTTGTAGGTTCCCTCGCGGATCGTGATCAGCATGTTCTTCGTCAAAGGCAGGATCATGTCACTTCCGACTTCGATCATACCGCCGATAAAGTCCTTATAATGTGCCAGCCGTATGTAACCGTGCCCCTGTGTCTTTACGACCGAGTACACATGATAACCGCTTCCGCGCACCGTCAGCACATCCTGCGGATTGATCTCCATCATGTCGATCGCCTTACCGTCCGACGAAAACAGCGTATATTGTGAATACTGGTATTTGCGGTCTGCAAATGAAAGACTGCTCTCCGCACTGTCAAACTGATAATCGCCAACCTCCTGATATTCCCAGACATCCTCCGGAATACTGGTAGAAAGCAGCTTTCCGCTGTCCTGCTCATAATCTGCCTCGAGGATCTCGCCCACCTCAATATCGGTGCCGTCGCGCTCCTCTCCGTACTTGTCGGTCATCTTCGCCGTGGCATCATAGCTGATCACCGTCTCGAGATCACCTCCAAGCTCACGCAGGGTAAGCCGGCGCATCGCCGTATCATTTGCTGTCACAACCCCCTCAACAACCGCAGGTGCCGCCGCAGCTCCACCGCCCGCCATGCTGTCCGTCTCCTGCTTCGTTTCGGACGCACATCCGGAGAGCATTACCGCGCACATAAAAAACGCGCCCAGACCGATCCGAACGCGTTGCATGATTTTGCATTTCTTCATATATAAACAACCTTTTCTCCCGGCTGCTTCTTATAACACTGCGCCGGGTCGCATAACGTCTCATTGTCCCAGCCAATATTTTAACACAGCACGCCCAAAATAGGAAGAGGGCAACCGGTCAATCTGACAGCATTCCCTGATCCCCTGTATCAGCACGCCCCACAGAGCAGCGGGCGAAGCTCTCTTAAAAAGTACGCACGCTTCTCCTCCTGCGCGCGGATCCGGAGCAGCTTTTCCAGATTCTTTGACGACATCCATGATTTTCTACTGTTGTAGTAGAAATTGACAAGTTTCCAATATTTCTCCGGATACAGCAGCATTGCGTACAATACGCGCCGCTCCGTCTCCTCCAGCTTACGCTCACGGTCATATGCATCGATCAGGCTTTTGCCAAACTCCGCCTGCCAGCCGTTTTTCTCCATGACTTTTCGCAGAAAATCATACAGATCACGCACCTGTATCCCGATCTCCGCACGGTCGAAGTTGGTGACTGCCAGATCTTTCCCGACGAAAAGCACATTGTGGTAGCTGTAGCTGCCATGCCGCACTTTTCCCTGCTCTAACGTTTCCTGCCATAGTGCTTCGTAACCGCTTTCCTGCAGGAGCGTCTGTGCGAGACATGCCTGATCGTAGAACAGATCATACGAACCAAGCAGGCAGATCTCCATCTCATTTTTCTGCTTCTTGCTGCGGATATAGCTGCGGACACGCTTTAACTCCTTATTATGCCGTTCCATCTCCTGCTGCACACTCTCCTTCCGGATATAGCTTTCGCCTTCCTCGTTTCCAAGCTGCATCAATGCATGCAGTCTGCCAAGATAAGACGCACAACGCAGCACACAGCGCTGATCCCTGATATCGCACTCATTTCCGGCATACCACCGGCGCATGACCCAGTTGTTCCGGTAATTATCCTTTGTAAAATATTCTTCCCGGTTATTTTTATATGTATGATCCACCAGCAGACCGCCCTGCTGCCCCAGAAGCTGCTTGATCCCCTCCTCAAATTCAATCCTCGCCTGACTGACGGAGTATTCCTTCAAAAGCCGCAGTCCCTGATCGGTCTCCAGCAAAAAAGCCCCTCTTGTGCGCCGTCTCGTGCGAACCTCACAAGGATACTGTTTTAACACTTCTTCCAGCTTATCTTCCATCGATCTATCCCCCATTCGTAGTTGTCTCTTCTATCATATGAAAGATAAATGAAAGTTATACCACCGGATCGGCAATCCTCCCGCAAAGATATGACTCCGGGGTGGAATCAGTTATTTCGACCGGCACGCTCCCGCTACAATGCGCTACGCAGCACTACATAGCATCCTACAGAACAGGATGCAAGTAGTGGCGAGCGCAAGTGCCTTACGAAACACCTGAATTTCACCCGGAGACGAATACGGGAAGACACGTTTATCGAACATCGAAACAGCAAAGCAATTAGACTTTTCGAAATCCGTAAGTGACAAGACAATTTGGGTGTCAGAGCTTCGCGGTTATTCAAAAAACTACGACAAAAATCATATTTACACTGCGGACATAAGAAATAGTATGGGCGCAGTAATATATTCCATATGCGAAGCCTGAGTGATCAGATCATCGGAATCGTCAGCCGGATCTGAAAAATATTTCCCTCTAAGGAGGCGGTGATCGTTCCGTTCATGTACCCGGTCAGTTCCTTTGCAATCGCCATCCCAAGCCCGGTTGAATTTCTGCTCCGGGCAGGATCCGCCTTATAAAAGCGTTCAAAGATCCGGTCCACGTCGATCTCCTCCGGCCGCTCCACCTCATTGGCGATCACCGCAGACGCATTTCCCTCCTGCGCAGACAGCGTGACCGACACGCGGCTGCCGCCATGATCCAGAACATTTTTGATGATATTTTGCAAAATGCGGCGGATCGCCTGCTCGTTTCCCTTCACCACCATCTGTCCCTCCGGCAGATCGACCGCCGGACAGATGCCATTTCGTTCCCATTCGTCATAATAGGAAAACATCGTTTCTGCCATAATGGCATTAAAATCACATTTCTCCAGCTTCAGATCATACGTCCGGCTTTCGAGACGTGTAAATGTGAAAAGCTCCTCCAAAATATCACGGAGCGCATGGATCCTTTCCTGAATGATGCGCAGATATCGAGCCTGCATTTCCGGCTCCTGTGTCTGTGTCAGAAGCTGGAAATAGCCATCCAGAGAGGTAAGAGGCGTGCGGATATCATGGGACAGATTCGTATAGGTCTGGGCGATGCGGTTTTCGTTGCGGATCCACTGCTGCCGCTTTGTTTTCTGCTGCGCAAACACCTGATTTAAAGTGTCCGTCAGCTTCCCGATCCCTCCAAAGCGGACATCGCAGACGAGATCCCCGTTGCTTTGCTTCTCTTCCAGAAAACGGATCTGCCTCTCCAGCTCGCGAATCTGCCGGATCAACTTAAAAAGCAGCAGCCCCAGAATAACCGCCAAAATTCCAAATCCACATGCCAGACCTGTCACCATCCTGTTCTCACCTTCCTCTCAGGCACCGCAGAGTCTTTCCCCCGTAGGCACTGCGGTCAAAATTTCATATTCTCCATATGGTTATAACTGCTTTGTGCCGTATAAACACTGTTTCTGCAGTATTATCATACGACCGATCATTTACTATGCAAGATCTCTTTTCTCGACATTTATAATGCTAAGCACTGTCATCACAGCCAGATAGCATACCGCCAGGATCACCGCATTCCGGATCTGTATGCCGGCAACACCCGGTACAATCAGATTCATTTTTGTTGTGATCAGATAATTCTCCAGCTGCAGATTCTCGATATGCAGAAAACGCCTGCTTGCCACATCGATCAGCATGCACAGAAAAGACGCCATTCCCATGCTTAAGCAGACACCTGCCGTCATACCGAGTGCGCGGCTGCGGATCACCATCGTAAGCGTCATGCACACAACCATAAAAGCATACTGCAGAAGCATCTGAATACCAATGCACGGCAGATACGTCTGTGCGGATCCCCAATGGAGATATCCCTGCGTCGCCACAAGTGCCACTGCCTGCGTCGCAAACATGATCGCATCAAATACCAGCACATAGACCGCCGCAGCCACCCATTTCGCCACAATAAGACGATATCTTCTTTTCACCTGACCGCCGATATTTTTAATATATCCATTTTTCTGATCCGCCGTCACGAAAATAATCAGGAAAATAACATTAAACAACGTAAACATCCCGGAGGACAAATGTGCCATAAAAACCTGCATGACCTGAAGATCATTCGCATCCATGCCCTCGCTGCTTTCATTAATACCAAACTGAAGCGTTGGTGCATCATCACTTTCCTCATCAGCCTGCGATGAGGATGGACCATCAACAAGAGTTACCTCTGATGTTGTATTTTCCTCAATATCCGACACCAGAAAGGATGCCGACACTGCAACCATCAAAATTGTGATCAGGGTGATCACCCAGAATGCCTGCATCCGAAACATTTTATATAATTCCATTCGTATTGTATTACACATAAGCTTTCCATTCCTTTCCCAGCCCACTGACACCGGGCTGCAGCACAAATTTCACGGATCAGTCCGAAGTCAGATTTAAGAAATAGCTCTCTAACTCTTCCTGATTCACCTTCATCTCGCGTGGCAGCACGCCTGCGTTTACAAGCTCCCGGTTGATAAGCATGCTGTCCTCCAGCCGCTCATACACATGCAAATGTGTCGGATCCACTGCCTCGTAATCATGGATATTCATGCTGTCCAGTACCGTCATAGCCTTCTGCGGCTCATCCACAACGAGCTCCAGCCGCTTCTCACACTGCTGCATAAGCTGCTCCTGCGAAAGCTCCTTGATCAGACTTCCCTTGTGAATGATCCCGAAATCGGTACAGAGCTTGGAAAGCTCCTCTAAAATATGACTGGAGATCAGAATCGTAATATCTCTCTCCTGCGCCAGCGCCCGCAGCATATCGCGCACCTCCGCAATTCCCTGCGGATCCAGTCCGTTGATCGGCTCATCCAGCACCAAAAGATCCGGATTTCCAACAAGTGCCAGTGCAATGCCAAGCCTCTGCTTCATTCCCAGCGAAAAATGACCCGCCTTTTTCCTGCCGACATCACCAAGACCAACCATGTCTAAAAGCTCATCCGCATATTTGCGGTCATGAATGCCAAACAGCTGCGCCTTGATCATCAGATTATCTTTCGCCGTCATGTTTGGATAAATACCCGGTGCCTCGATCAGACAGCCGACACGCGAGCGAACCTGTGCAAGCTCCTTTCCGCTGTATCCAAAAATAGAATATTCTCCTGCCGTTGGGTTGGACAGACCACAGATCATTTTCAAAAAGGTCGTTTTGCCGGCTCCGTTCCTGCCGATAAATCCATACACCGCTCCCCTTCGTATATGCATGTCCAGCCGGTTCACTGCCTTATAACGCCCAAACTGCTTTGTTAAACCATGGGTTTCCAATAAGATCTCACTCATATTATGTTACATCCTTTCCTTATGATGAGTACCAGTATAAAGAGCATTCTCTAAAATAACGCTAAGAAAAGGTAAAGAAAAAGTAAATGATGCAATATAGCAATCCGTCGGAGCAAAAAAGCTTTACCTCCAACATCATTAAAATTATTGATTCAGCCGGTATCCGATCCCCCAGACTGTCTGAATATATTCCTTGTCCGTCACTGCCTTGAGCTTCTTGCGGATGTTGCTGATATGCACATCCAGTGTTTTGGTCTCGCCCATGTATTCCTCCTCCCAGGCATAGGTAAAGATCGCCTCCTTACGGAAAACCTGCTTCGGATGGCGAATCAGAAGCTCTAAGATCGCATACTCCTGTCTGGTGAGATGCAAAATTTCCTGTCCGTCCACCCAGATCTGGTGTGTCTTATCATCCAACGTGATCCCGCCACACTCGATCCGGTCCGGCTCCGCCTCCTGCCCGGCATGGCGAAGCTGTATCTGCACGCGCGCGATCACCTCATTAATGTCAAATGGCTTCGTAATATAATCATCGGCTCCGCTTGTCAGCAAATCAAGCTTTTCCTCCATGGCATCCTTTGCCGTCAGAACGATCACCGGCGTGTCCCCCTGTCTGCGGATCAGCTGCAAAACCTCCTCCCCGGTCATCCCCGGAAGCATCAGATCAAGCAGCACAAGCATCCATGACTCCTTCTCCAGCCACAGCGCCGCTTCCGTACCGGAAAATGCCTGTCCACATGTGTACCCTTTTTGGGACAGTGCTTCCTTCAGTAGATTGTTGATATTTACATCATCCTCCACGATCAGTATTTTTTTCATTCCATTCTGCCTTTCTCTTAGAATATCTCTTAATTTCTTCTTATCTCATTACTTTCTCACACTATCTCATAATTATCATCTGCGAAATTACTTTCTCACAATATCCTGTATCAACCTCAATGCACTTTCGTTCCACCTTAAGATCTTAGCCCCTCTGCTCTTCTTCCGGCAGCCGCTTTACCACGCCCGCACCGATCATTCCGACTACCGCTCCGGCGATCATTCCGCTAAACCACAGCACGCCAAGATAATACGCCACGCCCGTTGATTCCAGCACGACCATCGCAACGAGGATCTGTCCGATATTATGGACAATACCTCCCGCCACGCTGACAACCGGAAGACGAAACCGCCCGCTTCGTTTCAGCCAAAGCATCACAATAGTGCTCAGCATTCCTCCGGCAAAGCTGTACAGCAGCGAAAACATATTCCCAAAGGTAAACGCCACCAGAAGGATGCGGATGCCGTTGATCACAAGCGCATCCATTGTGCTTAACCGGTAGATTGCCACCAGCACTACCAGATTTGTAAGTCCCAGCTTTACGCCCGGAACCATTGCAAGCGGTGGAAGCTGCGCCTCCAGCCAGGACAGCACAAATGCCACCGCGATCAACATTCCCCTTAATGCTGTCTTTTGTGTCCGAGTCATTTCTTCTGCTCCTCAATCCATTGATCCAGGCGGTCCTCCAGCACCGCAAACGGCACTGCCCCCGTTCCCAGATAATATTTATGAAACTCCTTCAGAGAAAACTTCTCCCCCAGAGCATTCTCCGCTTTCGTACGCAGCTCATTGATCTCCAGATATCCCAATGTATACTGCATATAGCTCACCGGCTCCGCCACAACAGAATCATAGACAACGGATGCCTGTGAAGCGTCAAAGCCGTAATCCTTCAGAAATGCGGTCAGCTTCTTTCTGCTCCAGTCATAATAATTCACATTGATGTCCGCTTTTGCGTACAGACAGAGCGTGGCGATCAGATTCTCCCCGTTTAGCTGCGCCGTCTCGTCGCTCATTCCGGCAAGCTGATAGCTGTACTTCTCCGCATAGGTTCCCCAGCCCTCCGCATAACCACCGACGCTGACCACTCTCCGAAACAGTGCCGGATCCTGCGACAGAAAATATGCATTCTGATACAGATGTCCCGGATACGCTTCGTGTGCGATCGTCGAAAAGCATTCGGTGAGATCATAATCATCACTCTGATTAAGATATACTACATTTTGCTTGTAATCGTCAATAGGCGAGGTCATATAAAGTGCCGGACTTAAGCTGTCCTCCAGCGATTCATCGACATATTTCACCTGACAGGTCACATCATCCGGCAGCGGTTCAAAATCGTTGCTGATCTGTTCCCGCAGATAATCCACGGTTTCCGCCGGATCGGTACAGGGATATGTAAAATCCTCCGCATCGTAATAGGCATCCGGCGTCTTCGTCATGATGCGCGACATTTTCTTCTCTGCGGATCGAAGTGCCTTATCCACAAGACGATCAATCTCCGAAATGCTTCGGTAGGAGCCTGTCATGGACTCCATCTGATACTCATAATACTGCTTTCCCCCGGTAAGCTTGCACAGTCCCCCCGCATTATTGCCGGTTCCCTTGAGCTGCTCCAGGGCACTGATCAGGCTCTGGTACGCCGGGATCACGCACTCCGACACTGCCGCTTCATTCTGTCTGATATATTCTGCTCGTTCCTCCTCTGAAACACCTTTGACAGATGCGATCCCCTTCGAAAAGGAGTCCAGCAGATAATTCTCCTTTGGTTCCGCAATAAAATCCTTACACTGCTTTATGATCGCCTGACAGGTCACATCGCTCATAAACAGCTTCTTCTCCGATTTCATCTTTTCAAAATCAATGATCTGTGCAAAATAATCCGGAATCTGACAGAGAAGTGCAAGATAATCTTCGATATCCTGTCTGTCCCAAAAATGGTACTCTGCGAGGATCAGAGGAAGCTGTGCCTGAATCCCGGTTGTCGGTCCCAGACATTCGGAATATTCCAATACCTCCGAGCTTTTCAACTCTGTCTTAAGCAGACTGCGCAGCGTATCATATTCTAACTTCTGTTCCTCCGTCAGTGCCTCATACGGAAACCTTTCCAGAGAGGACAGCCAGTTTTCATCCGTCATAATGCCGTCCCGTAAATCGGACAATGTATATGCTCCAAGGGTTGGCTTTTCCATGCTCACGCCATATTTTTCCGGCTCCTTTAAGGTGTAATTTAAGGTCAGCGTATCCTCTGTAACCATCGCCTTAAACACCTGCAGCATAAATTCATCAAACCGTTTCTGCGTTGTCTCCTTACTCTCGGTTGTCTTTACCTTCGGCCGCTGCATCAGAGAAGTAAGGTTTGTCCGCGAACCCACCTCGTACCAGCAAAAAACGATCGCCCACAGCGCACAGGCGATAAACAGAAATTTAAGCTTTCTGTTCCTTCTCCTTTTCTCCTTCATTGCCACCCTCCAATTCTTTTCATCGACAAAGATGCAGGAGGATTTCCCCCTGCATCATTCTATGCCTGTCTATTTTAATTTATTCCTTCCGGTTTGTCTATCCCTGATACTGTGACATGTACAGATTATAGTACAGACCCTTCTGCTTCAAAAGCTCCTCATGACTACCGGACTCAATAATCTTTCCATCGTCCACATACATAATGCGGTCTGCCCCCTGAATCGTAGAAAGACGGTGCGCAATGATGAAGGACGTTCTTCCCTTCAAAAGTTCATCCAGACCCTTCTGCAATGCGATCTCGGTCTCTGTGTCAATGCTTGAGGTTGCCTCGTCAAGGATCAGCACGGACGGATCGTTTAAGAGTGCTCTCGCAAAGGAGATCAGCTGTCTCTGTCCAACCGACAGACGGCTTCCTCTCTCGTTGACCTGTGTATTGTAGCCGTCCTCCATCTGCATGATAAAGTCATGCGCACAGACGGTTTTCGCCGCACGGATCACCTCTTCGTCCGTTGCCGTTTTGTTGCCGTAGCGGATATTGTCCATGATCGTTCCTGAGAAAATAAAGCTATCCTGCATCATCACACCCATCTGGCTGCGCAGCGAATGAAGCTTCACCTTCGAAATGTCCTGTCCGTCAATTCGGACACATCCGCTGTCGGTATTGTAGAATCGGCTCAACAGATTGACGATTGTTGTCTTACCGGCACCGGTCGGTCCCACGATCGCGATCGTCTGTCCCTGATCTACATGAAAGCTGACATCCTTCAGGATCGGAATACCATCCTCATAGCTGAAGGTTACATGCTCAAAGTCAACAACTCCCTTAATCTCCGGCATCTCGATGGCATCCGGCTCGTCTGTGACCTCCACCGGTTCGTCGATTGTCTCGAAGATACGCTCCAGATAGGAGATTGCCGTCAGCACGCTGTTATAAAATCCGGCAATCGTGTTGATCGGCTGCCAGAATCTGGAAATATAGGCGGTAAACATAACAAGCACACCAACCGTAACGCCTGAGGTTCCGCCGCCCATAATGCAGGAAACACCGACCACATACACAAAGGAGGTCGTGATCACGGAGATCAGATCTACCATCGGGCTCATCATAAAGTTATAATAAACAGCTTTGAGCCACGCCTTCTGATAACTCATGCTTAACGAGTTGAAGATCTCAATGTTCTCCTTTTCACGGACGAACGCCTGCGTCACACGAATGCCGTTAATACTCTCCGCAATATATGCATTGAGGTTGGACTGCTTATTGCTCTGAAGCTGCCAGCTCGCCCGCTGCTTTCTCTTCAGCACGACCACATAAATGATCAGCACCGGCAGACCGCACAGGCAGATCCAGGTCAGCTTCGGACTGGTCCAGAACATAAAGATCAGAATGAAGATCAGGTTGCACAGATCGGTGATCGTATTTAAGATACCGTTTGACAAAAGATCACTTAGGTTATTTACATAATTTACCACACGCACCTGAATCTTGCCGTGCGGTCTCTCATCATAGTAGGAAAACGGCAGCTCCTGCAGATGTGCAAACAGATCCTCACGGATCTCATGAATGATGTCCTGTCCGACCTTCGTCATCTGATCGATCTTGAGCCACATACAGACGATCGAATAGATCACGATCAGAAGTGTGTAGATCACAAGCCGGATGATCCCGTTCATATCCTTCTGTGGAATATAACGGTCCATCTCAAGCTGTACAAACTTAGGGATCAGCATTGTCAGTGCCGAAGAACTCAGCATCAGCAGCATGATAATAAACATTTTGCCAAAGTACGGCTTCACATATCCGCCCAGTCGTTTCAACTGTTTTATGTCAAAGTGGTCTTCTAAGGCTTCATCCACATCATAACGATTTCTAGCCATCTATTTTCACACTCCTTTCTGAATTATACCGCCATCTCTGGATACTGGTGATGGTAAACGGTCGCATAATATCCGTTCTTTGCCAGAAGCTCCTCATGCGTTCCCTGCTCGATGATCCGTCCGTTATCCAGGACAAGGATCTTGTCGGCATTGCGGATGGAGGAGATGCGATAAGCAATGATAAACGTCGTACAGCTGTGATTGATATTATCAAGCTGCTTCTGAATATAACTCTCCGTCTCCATATCCACCGCCGAGGTGGTATCGTCAAGCACAAGGATCGCCGGATCCTTCAGAAGTGCTCTCGCCAGAGAAATACGCTGCTTCTGTCCACCAGACAGACCAACGCCGCGCTCACCGACGATGGTATCATAGCCGTCCGGAAGCTCCTTAATAAACAGATTAGCATCTGCCATCTTTGCCACTTCCTTGACGCGTTCAAAGCTGCAGTCCGGCTGACCATATGCGATATTGCCCTCGATGGTGTCCGAAAAAAGAAACACATCCTGCATCGCAATACCGATATTATCACGCAGCTCATACATGTCGTAATCCTTTACATTAATGCCATCGACAAGTACCTCGCCGTCAGTTGCATCAAAGAAACGGCACAGAAGATTGATCACTGTTGACTTTCCGGCACCGGTCGTACCAATGATACCGACCGTCTGTCCCTTATCAACCGTAAAGCTGACATCCTGAAGAATATCTTCATCGTCCGCACGATAAGAAACATCCTTAAACTCCACGGTTCCGTCCAGCTTTCTGTGATGCATCGGATGCGCCGGTTTCTTAACATCCGGCTCTGCCATGTATGTATGGTAAATCTTCTCTACTGATGTAGTAAATCTCTGTACGTCGTTGATCCACCAGCCTGCCATACGAAGAGGCTGTGTCAGCATCCACAGATATCCGTTGATCGTAACGAAATTACCCATCGTGATCTCGCCCCGGATCACCATCCAGCCACCGACAAGCATCAGCACGATCGTCAGCAGATTGGACCAGAACTCAAATAACGGTACATAACGGCGCCAGATCTTTGCCGCACCAAGCTCGGCATCACGGTATCCGTCGTTCTCAACCGCAAACTTCTCCATCTCGTAGTCTTCCTTGGCAAACGCCTTCACGACACGATTGCCACTGATATTTTCCTGTACATAGGTATTGAGGCTGGAGAATGCCTGACGGCAGCGCCCGAACGCCGGATGCACATTTTTCGACTGGCTCATCGTTGTCAGTGCCGTCAGCGGAATTGCCGGAAGCATACACAGCGCCAGCTTCCAGTCGGTCTTGAAGATCATCAGAAGCGCAAATACAAAATAAAGGATATTCTCATATACAATATAGATGACATACGCCACAAAATGACGGATTGCATCCATATCGCCGGTCTGACGGCTCATCAGATCTCCGGTGCGGTTCTTATTATAGAAAGCAAAATCCTCCTGCAACAGCTTGCGATACACCTTGTCGCGCATGCTGTACAGGACGCCCTGAGAGCTCACCTCAAAAAGAACCTGCGAAAAGAAACGGCAAAGTCCCTTCACAATGATCGTTCCGAGCAAAAAGGCGATCAGATACGGCAGCATCCCGGTCTTTCCTCCATTTATGACATCATCGACGATCATACCGGAAATATACGGGTTGACCAGAGATGCTATGGCGAGGATCGTCACAAGCACAAGCCCCCAGAACATCTTCCACTTATATTGCCGCAAAAAGCTGTAAAACCATTGTATTGGAGTCATTTTAAGCTACCTCCTTTTTCTTTTCATTATCTTTTTTTTGCAGTGAAAATTAGTGTAGCATGGAGGCTCAAGGTATGCTATAATGAATCTTGAAAAAAACTGAAAAAATCTATCATATTATTCATGATCATTTGTAACATTTTTATGAACAGACACCGATAAACATTGCACTTACATATTATAAGGAGTCAAATTCATGGAACCAATAAATAAAAAAAATGTATTTTTTCAATACATTGACCGGCTGAACACTCCCCTGGAAGTATTTATTCTGCAGGAAAGTGATACGAGTACCGGTGTCGGACCCCACTGGCATTATTACCTGGAAATGCTTTATGTCCTCCACGGCGAGCTTAAGGCACAGTGTGATAATGATTTTTATATCCTGCATCCCGGGGATCTGATCCTGTTTTATCCGCAGGCAGTCCATTCGATGCACCGCGCACCGGATTATACGGGAGAGGTTCACTATTTTGTGATCATGATCGATCTGAACTTCTTAAATATTACAAACGAGTACCGCACCCGTTTCTCCAAGCTGTTCCGGATCGCCTACCAGCAGAATCCCGATTATATCCACTTCCGCCGCCACGAACTGCAGGAGCTGCCGATCTTACAGCTTCTCACGCACAGTCTCGAGGAGAAGCGCCGGCACGACTACGGCTATGACGTATTGATCTGTTCAGATATCGCTTCGATCCTGACCTACCTGATGCGCTGTCTCAAGCAGAAGGGCGTCGATACCGACACGATCATTACTGCGCCGGATGACTACGATGCCTCAATCTATTCCATTTCCAAATATATTGAGCAGCACTGCGGAGAGCCGCTTCGTGTACATGAGCTTGCGCAGATGTGCGGTATGAGTTACTCGTATTTTGCGAAGCTTTTCCGGGAAACCTACAATCAGTCCTGCAAGGAATATATTGAATTTACCCGCATTAACAAAGCGGCGGATCTGTTGCTTTTCACAAACCAGGATCTGACGTATATCAGCCAGGAGACCGGCTTTGCCGACTGCAGTCACCTGATCCGCACCTTCAAAAAGTGGAAGGGAATGACACCAAAGCAGTGGAAGAAATCGCTGAAATAGGCATTTTTTCATCCGGAAACAGGCATTTTGCTGCTTAATAGAAATATAAGAAACTTTTTAGTTTCTTTCATGAGGTTTTGTGGTACAATCTATGGAAAGGAAATGAAATGAACTACTGGAATAATTTTATTGGTCATCTGCGGACGATCCTTCATCACAAGAAGCTTGTCCGCCACTACTGCTTTAAAGCCGGGCTTTACAAACAGGGTATCATGCATGACTGGTCCAAATATTCCCCAACCGAGTTTATTCAGGGAGTAAAGTATTATCAGGGTGGAAAACGAAGTCCCAATTACGGCGAGAAAATAGCAAAGGGCTATTCCTCCGCCTGGCTTCATCACAAGGGACGGAACCGTCATCATTTTGAATACTGGATCGATATGGCGATCGACCCGCACGAAGGACTTCAGGGCATGCCGATGCCAACCCGCTATATTATAGAGATGTTCTGCGACCGCATCGCCGCCAGTCAGAATTATAACCGTGACAATTACGATGACTCTTTCCCCCTTGCTTATTATGAAAAAAACAAAGACCACTACCCGCTGCATCCGGATGCGAGAGCATTGCTGGAGAAACTGCTGCATATGCTGGCAGAGGAGGGCGAGGAGACAACTTTCGCCTATATCCGCAGGGAAGTGGACTGGAAGCATTCACCTAAGCATTAGCTTCCATAGAAAGGATTGTTATGAACAAAATCATCACCACATTTTTACGAAAGTACAAATACATGATCCTTGTATTGTATTTTCCGATTTATATGCTTTGGTTCTCCTGGCTCGAACGACGTGACCTTTCACATTTTACAATAATTCATTGTAAGCTGGATGATATGATCCCGTTCTGCGAGCTGTTTGCCATCCCGTATTTTCTGTGGTTTTTATATGTGGCTGTTTCGTTGCTCTTTCTGTTTTTACAGTCAGGGCACATGTCCGACTTTTATCGGTGCAGCGCGGTGCTGATGCTTGGCATGACAACATGTCTGATCATTTACACGATCTTTCCGAATGCACAGCCGCTTCGCCCGGAAATCTTTCCGCGAGACAATTTTCTGACAGGGATCGTTGCCGGCTTGTATCAGGGCGACACTCCGACGAACGTCTGCCCGAGCATTCACGTGTACAACTCCATTGCGATCCACATGGCACTGTCACAGAGCCACGCACTGCGGGAACACAAGGGCATCCGCACCGGTTCGCTTGTGCTGTGCATCCTGATCTGCCTGTCCACCATGTTCTTAAAGCAGCATTCGATCATTGATGTGGGCTGTGCGATCCTGTTATATATCTTTTATTATATGATCGTGTACCGTTCTGAATTTTTCGCATTAAAGCGTCAGGTTCCGGCACGCACACCGTCCAAAACAAACTGTTAAAGAAAACCGACATCGCATTCTGCATTTTAATCGATCGGTGCACAGGCATCCATCAGCCATTCTGCCTCGTTGCGGTCAAGATACGGTGAGATCGTATCGTAGACCTTCTCATGATATTCGTTCAAAAGCTGCTTGTCCTGCTGTGTCATCTGCGACGGATCGATCGCATCACGCTCAAACGGTGCCAGCGTCAACGCCTCAAAGCCGAGGAACTGTCCAAATTCATTCTGCTCCTTCTCCACGCAGAGGAGCAGATTCTCCAGACGGATACCAAACTTCCCCTCCAGATAAACTCCCGGTTCATCCGAGGTGATCATGCCCGGCTGCAGCTCAACATTGCCGTCCGGCTGAGCCACGATCCGGTAACGGATCGCATTCGGTCCCTCATGAACATTTAACAGACAGCCCACTCCATGTCCGGTTCCATGATTGAAATCGCAGCCCATATCCCACAACGGCTGTCTTGCAAGAATATCGAGTGCTACACCGCTGCAACCCTTTTTGAACTTGGCCGCGGCAAGACGAAGATTACCGCAGAGCACTGCCGTATAATATTTCTTCTCCTCCGGCGTTGCCTCCTGTCCAAGAAGGATCGTCCGTGTCACATCTGTAGTTCCCTGCAGATAATGTCCACCGGTGTCTAACAGCAAAAATCCCTCTGTCAGAATTCTGGCATCCGTCTCCTCCGTTGCGCTGTAATGCACGATCGCTCCATGCGGACCATACGCCGCGATCGGGTCAAAGCTTGGTCCCATATAATCGCCGACACTGCCACGGAATGCCTCAAGCTGTGCCGCGGCAAGGCGCTCCGTGAGCGGAATCTTCTGGATGTTCTGTTTCAACCAGTACATAAACCGCACAAGTGCAACACCGTCCTTGATATGTGCGATCTTCTCCCCGGCGATCTCCGCCGGATTCTTCACTGCCTTCATCATCTTTGTCGGGCATACAGCATTGACGATCTTGGAATTTTGTGGCACGGAATTGACAAGCTGGTAATTCGCCACATGCATGTCCATCACCACACGGCTTCCCGCCGGTACAGCGGCAAGATAATCATAGATCTCATCATACTCCCGCAGCAACACACTGTCCCTTGCAAGCTCCTGACGAAGCCTTGTACTGAAAGCACTCTTGTTTGCAAAAAGGATCCTCTCTAACGGCTTGATCACCAGATAACTAAGCACAACCGGGCAACAGTGGATGTCCTCACCGCGGATATTGAGTGCCCATGCGATATCGTCTAATGATGTGATCACAAGCATATCTGCCTTGCGCGTATCCAGCCATTTACAAATGGCATCCAGCTTCTCTCCACGTTCTACACCTGTATACTGCGTACTCAGGCTGTACGCCGGCTTTGCCTCCAGCCACGGACGGTTATACCAGACAGCACCCACCAGATCAAACTCCGTCACAAGGCGTGCTCCCTTGCTCTCCACAATCTTTTTGAGTTGCAGCGCATAAAACGCATCCACCATACGTCCGTCAAAACCAAGACACTGCCCCGGCTGAATATGCTGCGCAATGTATTCAAAGATCTTCGGCACACCCGGCTCACCCATGCGGTACAGCGTGATCCCGCTTCCGGCAAGCTGTGCTTCCGCCTGCAGAAAATATCTGCCGTCCGTCCAGAGCCCCGCCTCTGTTGCGCTCACAAGCAAACTTCCCGCAGATCCGGTAAAGCCGGACATATATTCTCTGCACTTAAAATAATCTGCCACATACTCCGAGCCATGAAAATCATTGGTCGGGATATAATAATAATCAATTCCATCCTGCTGCATCAGATTTCGTAATACAGCGATTTTTTCAGTTACCTTCATCGTTTCTCCACCTTTCTATACGATTAACAAATTCTTAAAGCGCAATGCGCAACAGATGCAAAGCATCCGGATATCAGAATGATTATATCACTTCTATCCTTTTAGTATGTTGCTAAGCTCCGCAAACTGCTCCAGTGACAGCGCCTCTCCGCGGATCGTCCCGGAAAGTCCCATCTTTTCCAGTGCTTCCGCTGTCTGCTGCTTTGTGACCGGCAGACCGGCATCGTTTCCAAGTCCGTTCTGCAGTGTCTTGCGCCTCTGATTAAACGAAGCACGGATCACACGGAAGAAGAACTTCTCGTCCACAACATTCACCGGCGGCTGCTCATGACAGGTCAGCCGGATCACCGCAGATCCCACCTTCGGACGCGGCATAAAACAGTTCGGCGGCACATTTGCCGTAATCTCTGCCCTTGAGTAATACTGCACGGCAAGCGACAGGGCACCGTAATCCTTTGTCCCCGGACCTGCCTGCATCCGTTCGGCAACCTCTTTCTGCACCATGACCGTCACACTCGCAAGCGGAACATGGCTCTCAAATAACGCCATAATGATCGGTGTTGTTATATAGTATGGCAGATTTGCCACCACCTTAATCGGTTTGCCGTCATTATATTCCTCGGCAATCTTTCCGATATCAAGCTTTAAAATATCCTCATTGACCACCGTCACATTATCATATTCCTTCAGGGTATCTGCGAGGATCGGCAGAAGATTCTTGTCAATCTCCACCGCCATCACTCTGCCTGCATGCTCGCACAGATACTGCGTCATCGTGCCGATACCCGGTCCGATCTCCAGTACAAAATCATCCTTTGTAATATTGGAGGATTCCACGATGCGCTCCAGCACATGGGTATCGATCAGAAAGTTCTGTCCAAATTTCTTTTGAAAATGGAAATCATATTTTTGTAAAACTTCGATGGTATTCTGCGGATTACCTAATGTTGCCATAACTACCCCCTTATTCTGTACATTCTGCGCGCGTTCTGTTCCGTCACACGGATGACTTCCTCTCTGCTGATCCCTTTGATCTGCGCAATGGCATCCACCACATGTGTCAGCTGTCTCGAATCATTTCGTTTGCCGCGGTTCGGCACCGGCGTCAGATACGGTGAATCCGTCTCAAGCACAAGCTGCTCCAGAGGTGCTTCCTTCACAACCTCCACCAGCTTTCTGCCGTTTTTAAATGTAACAACGCCGCCGATTCCCAAGTAGAAGCCCTTCTTCAGATAAATGCGTGCCATTTCGACCGAATACGAAAAGCAGTGGATCACACCGCCCTGTGACCAGTCGCAGTGCTCCTCCATGATCTCCAGCGTGTCCTGCGCCGCATCACGGCTGTGAATGATCACCGGCATCTTCATTTCCTTTGCTGCCTCAAGCTGTCTGATGAACCACTCCTTCTGTACCTGCCTTGGCGGATCCTCGTAATAATAGTCGAGTCCGATCTCACCGATCGCCACGATCTTCGGCTCTTTTGTCAGCTCCTTTAACCACTCCACCGTCTCCGGCGTCATATGCTCCACATCCTCCGGATGCACGCCCACAGCACCGTACACGAAATCATATTGTCTGCTGAGTGCCACGGCATCCTTCGTGGACGAAATGCTCGCACCAACCTCCACGATCGTGCCGACACCGGCATCCTTCATGGACGCAAGCAACTCGTCCCGGTCCTGCGCAAAGGCTTCATCCATATAATGTGCATGTGTATCAAAAATCATCACTTTCACCATACCTTTTCCTGATTGTCCATCGGGGAACATAAATACAAATGTTAATCACTCAGGCTTCGCGCACCGATTATTCGATTGCGCCCATAATATTTCTTATGTCCGTAGTGTATATATGATTTTTGCCTTAGTTTTTTGAATAACCGTGAACTGGTGACACCCAAATTGTCTTGTCACTTACGGATTTCGGAAAGTCTAAATGCTTTGCTGTTTCGATGTTCGATAAACGTGTCTTCCCGTATTCGCCTCCGGGTGGAATTCAGGTGTTTCGTAAGGCACTTGCGCTCACCACTACTTGCATCCTGTTTTGTAGGATGCTATGTAGTGCTGCGTAGCGCATTGTAGCGAGAGCGTGCCGGTCGAAATAACTGATTCCACCCGGAGGCTCAGTCGTCCAGACACGTATTCATCGAAACATTGCAAAGCAAAGACTTTCCGGAAATCCTACTGATCTGCGTCAATTTGGGTGTCACCAGTTTCACGGTTTCATCAAGTATCCTGAGGCAAAAATCTATATTCATCTCTCTGAGACATAAGAAATATTATGGGCGCAGTTATATGTTCCATGCGCGAAGCCTGAGTGATTAACAGAAATATCCCCGATGTCTGCAATATATCATACCACAGATTATCGGGGACGTCATTGTCAAACTCCGTTCTTATTTAGAAAAACAGGAAAAATACCAATGTATCAATAATAAATACCGGAATCAGACAGCTTACAGACCATGCCATATATCCAAAGAAGGAAGGCATCTTGATTCCGTTTTCCTCGGCGATGGAACGAACCATGAAGTTTGGTGCATTACCAATGTATGTGTTCGCTCCCATGAATACAGCACCACAGGAGATCGCCATCAGGAAGATCTTCGGGATCGTTCCGTCTAATACCTTTACCATGCTTCCACCGGTCAGTGCAGAATGTACTGCCGTTGTAAAGAATACCAGATAGGTCGGTGTATTGTCCAAAAAGCTGGACAGGAAACCGGTCATCCAGAAGAACTGCCAAGGCTCCTTGATACCAAGATCTGCGCCTCTCGCCTTCAGGATCAGAAGTGCCGGGATCATCGTAATGAAGATACCGATGAAAAGTACGGCAACCTCCTGGATCGCATCCCATGTGAAATGATTCTCTTCGCGGACTTCCTTCTTCGTTGTGCGGAGGGAAAGGAAAGCGGCGATCAATATCATTGCCATCTCAAGAATGGATGCATAGCCAAGCTCAACCTCACCATAGAAATGAATGCCCTTCGCAAAGAAAGGTACCTTCTGTGGAAGTACACCACTCAGAATAACGGCTGCCACGATCACGATCATAAAGAAAATGTTGTGTGCACCTGCAAGATGAAGCTTTTTCTTTTCTTTTGATGTCTCCGGCTTCAGACCGTCAGCCAGATCCTTCTTATAGGCATTATTATCGATGATGAAAAACAGTATCAATAAAATTGCGACATTCAAAAGCATAACCGGCAGCAGATTCAGACTCCAGAAGAATCCAACGCCATTATTAAATCCCATCAACAGTGGCGGATCACCGACAGGAGTCAGACATCCACCGATATTGGATACCAGGAAAATAAAGAATATCACGATCTGTGCCTTGCGCTGACGCCACTTGTTGGCGCGGATCAGCGGACGGATCATAACCATACTGGCTCCCGTTGTACCGATCCAGCCTGCAAGTGCAGTGCCGATCAGCAGTAACAGTACATTTAGCTTCGGTGTGCCGACCAGATCTCCCTCGAGTACAATATTACCTGCCACACAGAACAGACCAAATAACAAAACGATAAATCCAAGATAATCACCGATAATGGATTCTAACACCTGCTCCCATGCTGTTCCCGCACCGATAAAGATTGCAAAAGGAACAATAAATACAAGTGACCATAAGATAACCACTGCCGGTTTCCATTTCTCCCACCATTCGCCTACAATAAGAGGACAAATTGCAATACACAAAAGCATTCCAACAAATGGGATGCAATATGTAAGTGACAAAGTTTTTCCAACGTTCTCGGCTCCCGACTCCGCAGCAAATGCTACCGAAGAGTTTGCCAGCATAGCACATAATACCAGTGCAACACCCCATACCGCAGATTTCAGTTTTTTCATAATCTACGCCTCCGTTTTCATCATATAATTTTGCGTAAAGAAACACGGCAGAAAACAAACTGCTTCATTTTCCACCGCGCACATTTTAACACATTATCTCTCAAAATATCTACTATTTTTAATAAGAAATCATATTTTCTTTTGTGCAAATAGTCTATAATTAGTTCTTTTTAGAACCTTGTCGATTTAACTTTTCGTTTTCACTCAGACTGACACGAAAAAACCGCTTCATTAGCTGTACTCCGTCAAACGGGATCAGCGGATATAAATAGTTTCGTCCGTTGATCGTTCGCGTACAGAGCGGTATCACGATCAGGATGACTGTCCCTGCGAGAAAGCCCCAGCCACCGAAGATTCCGGTCAGGATCAGAAGCTGGATACGCATAAATTTGATTGCATAGCCAAGCTCCATGTTGCTCTGGCTGTAATTGGCAATCGCCACAAACGCCATATAAAGCATGATCTCGGAATTAAACCAGCCGGACTTAACCGTATAATCACCAAAAACGATACCTGCAATGATACTGAGCGGCGTGTTTAACATATTCGGCGTATTGACCGCCGCCATCCTCAGTCCATCGATCGCCACCTCCAGGATCAGAAGCTGCGCCACCGGCGGAATATACATCGGATCCTGTATCTTGATAAACTCGAACGAGTGCGGTACCCAGTCCGGATGCTGCATCAGCAGGATAAAAAACGGTGTCAGGAAAATAGACACAACATTGATGATAAACCGGCTGAAACGCAGATAGGTACCGGTTAACGGCGGAAAATAATAATCATTGGCATCCTCAATAATCTCAAACAGAGATGTCGGAAGGATCATCGCCGCCGATGAATTATCACAGAGTATGACAATGCTGCCCTCGAGCAGACAGGCCGCTGTCGTATCCGGTCTCTCGGTAAACTTAAACTTCGGAAACGGATTGATCCAGCCCTTTTTGAAAATACATTCGCCAAGACTTTCCTGATTCATCGTCAGCGAATCCACATCAATTCCCTTAAGCCGCTTTTGCACCTCCCTGAGTACGCCGGGATTCACTCTGTTTTGCATATAACAGATCGCAACGTCCGTTTTAGAGCTTCGCCCGACATCAACCAGTTCAAAGGACAGATCCGTATCGCGGATCCGCCGTCTTATCAATGCCATGTTCGGGATCAGCGATTCAATAAAGCCGTCTCTTGATCCACGCAGCACCTTATCCTTGTCCGGCTCGTCCACACTGCGGCTCGGATATTCCCTGAAATCAAGCGCCAGAATAATGTCGTAGCCCTCCACCATCAGACAGCTCATTCCGGAAAGTACCAACTTCACAAACATTTCCTGATCTGCGACCTTCATCAGATCCAGATACGGAATCTGCTGCTGCAGAAATCCCGCAAAATCCTCCGGCATCTGTTCCTCGGTGATCTTGTAGAAAAACTCCATCACCTTCTCGGAAACCTCACCCTTTAAAAATCCGTCGACCGTATAAAATGCCGCCTGTTTTCCGCCGATCATGAAACGGCGCCGGATCAGGTCAAAGCTGTCCTCGATCCGAAGAAGCTGCTTTGCCGCCTCATCCCGCTGTTCAAACGTTCCCTGAAATATGTCTGTCATACGAACCCTCATTTCTAAACTACTCGTTATTATTGAAAAATACCGTCTATTCGATTCACTGTTATTTCCGTTACAAACAAATATTTTGCACACAGTTTCGTTTCTTTCCAAAATAGTATGTTCATTTTTCCGGAAATTAACACAGTGCTTTTACAGAATACTTGCGGATCCGATTTGAAATACATATAATAGAGAAAAGAACTTCGGAAAAGGAGGCTGCGCCCATGTCCATCTGCGATAACGACATCATTCTTTTTCATCAGGCATGCCGCGAGATCATCAACCGGGAACGCGCGTCCATGGGCATCGGCACACTGTCCGAAAAAACGGTCCATGCCGTTCTGAAGAGATTCTACGAGCCTGACCCGGAGCATCAGGAAATCCCTGTCGAAAATTTCATTGCCGACATCCTGCGTGACGGCGAGATCATTGAGATCCAGACGCGTGGTTTTAACAAGCTGCGCCGTAAGCTGGACACCTTCTTAAAGTATTATCCGGTCACGATCGTTTATCCGATCATACATACCAAATGGCTCTACTGGATCAATGAAGAAACAGGGGAACTCTCCCCGAAGAGAAAGTCCCCCAAAACAGGAACATTTTACGATGCTGTTCCCGAACTGTATAAAATTAAAATGTATCTGGACAATCCAAATCTGCACCTGTGTCTGGTGCTGATCGACGCCGATGAATACCGCCTGCTCAACGGCTGGAGCCGTGACCGCAAGAAGGGATCCTCCCGTTTTGACCGCATTCCGGTAGAGCTTGTGGACGAATTATATATCGGCGGTCCTGCCGATTATCGTCTCTTTGTCCCTGAGGGACTTCCCGAAAATTACACCTCGAAAGATTTTGCAAAAGCCACTCACATTCCGGTCGGCTATGCACAGACGCTGCTCGGGATCCTTTACTTTCTGCAGGTTGTGGAACGCACCGGCAAGAGCGGGCGCTCCTACACTTATAGAAATACATTCAAAACCCCTGAGTAATATAATCTCCGGATACGCTGCACGACAGTTTACTCCACCGACCATGCATTTTCGCGATCTTACCTATTTACAGACTTGTCTACTGCTTAGCGCACAGTTTCAATTCCATAGCCCGGGCTTTCAGTTGCTGCGCTGCCTGACGTGGATCATCAGCCTTCATGATCGCAGAAACCACACAGATCCCGGCAATCGGAATCCCCTCCAGAACATCGATGTTATCCTTATTCAACCCACCAATCGCATTGACTGCGATCGGCACTGCCTCACAGATTTCCCGGAGTGTATCCGTAGAAGTCAGTATTGTCTTAACCTTTGTTGTGGTCGGATAGATCGCTCCAACGCCGAGATAATCCGCACCCTGCTCATACGCCTCCAATGCCTGCGGAACCGCCTTTGTGGTCGCTCCGACAATCTTATCCGGTCCCATCAGCCTTCTCGCATCCGCTACCGGCAGATCGCTCTGTCCCACATGAACACCTTCCGCCCCAACTGCCAGCGCAACATCAACACGGTCATCTATGATCAACGGCACCTGATATTTCAAAGCAATCTCATGAACCCTTGCAGCAAGCTGCAGATATTCCCTGGTCGTTCTTTCCTTTTCGCGCAGCTGCAGAAGCGTTGCCCCTCCGGCAAGCGCCTCCTCCACACGACGCAGAAATTCTTCCTCCGAATATGGAGTGCTGTCTGTTATAAAATATAAACTCGAATTAAATTTACTCATCTCATTTCCTCTCTCATATCACACATAAAGATAATCGTTTAGCACCGGCTGCAGACCACTTCCCGTGATGTCCCGATACATCTTGTCAAGACTCCGGTTATCGTCGATCTCAAACTGCTCATCGCCCTGTGTTCCCTCCGCCTCCGTTCCATTGTATTTGCTTTCGTGATCGCCAATTCCGGTGGAAACGCCGGCAGAAACCTTTGTTGCGGCAATCTTGACAATGCCATTGCGGAATGCGGCGCTCTCTCTGGATGAAACAGTGATTCCCACAAACGGCAGAAAAATACGGTATGCACAAATGATCTGACAAAGCTGCTTTTCATGAACATCCAGCGGATTGATCTTATCATTATTGATGATCGGACGAAGTCTTGGACAAGATAATGACATTTCCGCATGAGGATATTTTCGCTGCAGGAAATACACATGCAATGCACTCGCCAACGCATCCTTACGGAAATCCGACAGTCCGAGAAGTGCCGAAAAAGCTACGCCTCGCATGCCTCCGCGAAGCGCTCGCTCCTGTGCATCAAAACGATACGGCCAGACGCGTTTGTGCCCTAACAAATGCAGTGTTTCGTACTTATCCGCATCGTAGGTTTCCTGAAATACCGTCACATAATCGGCACCGCATTCATGAAGATAACGGTATTCGTCTGTGTTGACCGGATATATCTCCAGTCCGACCATGCGGAAATATTTCCGTGCCAGCCGGCATGCCTCGCCAATATATTTGACATCACTCTGTCCACGGCTCTCGCCGGTCAGAATCAGAATTTCTTCCATTCCGGAGTCAGCGATCACCTTCATTTCCTTTTCGATCTGCTCCATTGAAAGCTTCATGCGGTGAATATCATTGTAGCAGTTAAATCCGCAGTATACACAGTAGTTTTCGCAGTAATTGGCAATATAAAGTGGCGTAAAAAGATAAACTGTATTGCCAAAATGTTTGCTTGTCTCCCGGCGCGCACGCTGTGCCATCTGCTCCAGAAACGGCTCTGCTGCCGGCGATAAAAGAGCCTTGAAATCCTCGATCGAACATGTCTCATGCTCAAGCGCTGTTTTCACATCCTTCGCCGTGTAACCACTGTAATCAAATGCATTTACCTGCGACATTACCTTGTCACGCACGTCCGACTCGATAACCTCCATTCCCGGAAGGTATTCCATATGATCCTTTCTGGAAGAAGGATCATTTTCCAATTGATGTTTTTTGGCAAGCGCTGACTCTGAAAGACTTTCTGCGTCAATAAAAAATTGATTTTCCATGATCAACCTCCTAATCCCGTAAAAATCCGGTCAACGGATCGGATGCAGATGCACCTCGGGTCAGCACACGTCCAACACCGGCCAGATACGCCCTGCGGCCGGCTTCGATCGCGCTCTTAAATGCAGATGCCATCATCGGAAGATCACCGGCGGTGGCAAGTGCTGTGTTCGCCATGATCGCAGCCGCTCCCATCTCCATTGCCTCGCATGCCTGGGATGGTCGCCCGATACCGGCATCCACAATGATCGGAAGATCGATCTCATCGATCAGGATCTGAATAAATTCTTTGGTTGCCAATCCTTTATTGGAACCGATCGGCGACGCCAGCGGCATGATTGATGCAGCTCCGGCATTGACAAGATCCCGGGCCACATTCAGATCCGGATACATATACGGCATAACAACAAAACCTTCCTTTGCCAGAATCTCTGTTGCCTTGATCGTCTCCTCATTGTCAGGAAGAAGATATTTAGAATCACGCATGATCTCAATCTTAACAAAATCCCCACAGCCAAGTTCTCTTGCAAGACGTGCGATCCTGACTGCCTCCTCCGCATTTCTGGCACCACTTGTGTTCGGAAGAAGCGTTACATTTTCCGGAATATAATCGAGTATATTTTCCTGCTCCTTCGTATTCGCACGGCGAACCGCCAACGTAATGATCTGTGCTCCGGCATCCTTCACTGCAGCTTCGATCAGCTTCATGGAATACTTTCCGGAACCGAGAATAAAACGCGATTCAAATTCATGACCTCCAATGATCAGTTTATCGTTATTCATAATTATCTCCATTTCTCTCCGCCTGCCGGCTTTGAACCGCAGGCTCTCATTATTGTTTCTTTTATTCAATTTCATTTGCTAAAAGCCGCAGGATCGTGTGCGCTTCATGTGCCGCACAGACCATGACCCTGGCGCAGACAAGACCGATACCGTCATTCACATCACTGACCGTATCCCCGCACAGATAAAACCGGTCGGTGATCCGGCGTGTCTGAATCGTATTGGGACTTCCAAAACCTGCCATTCCGGATCCTGCGACAAGATATTTCTCCGGCATGTTCTCCAACACAAAATTGACGAGCATCGCCTTCGCTTCCGGAACATCAAATGCTTCGCAGACAACATCCGCTTCCTGCAAAAGCTCCTGTGCGTTCTCCTCCGAAATGCGGACGGCATGCGTCTCCAGCCGGATAAACGGATTGATCTCCCGCAGATTTTGCGCAAGAGCCTCCGTCTTATTCATACCAAGCTGGGATGCTTTATACTGCTGCCGGTTCAGATTCGTTACATCTACCCGGTCAAAATCGATCAGGATCAGCTTTCCGATGCCAGCGCGGGCAAGTGCAATGGCAACATTCGAGCCAAGTCCACCCAGACCGCATACCGCAACCACGGCACGACTAAATTTCTCCTGCCGCTCTTTTCCATGACGCGCATTCAGCGCCCCCATCCATTCTTCCTGTGTAAGCATTGATCAGCCCCCTCCCACGAAGCTGACAACCTCTACCGTGTCGCCATCCTCAAATGTCGTTTCCTCATACTGTGCCTTAAATACGATCTCGCCGTTGCGCTCTACTGCAACTCTTTTGGGATTATAATCAGTCGATGCCAGATATTCTGTTACCGTCATACCTGCCACATCCCGGTCTTCCCCGTTGATCTTTACCATGTATTCACCTCCAAAAATAAGTACAAAGCAGCCGCCTTTTCTGCCACGATAACTTCCACGAAAACAAAAAGAAAGCCACCGATTTGGCAGCTTTCTGTGCATACTTTGCTATAAATGTATCAAGCATTCCTACGTTGGCATTATCCAAATCAGGTTCCCGGTCGAAGGTCACACCTTCCTCTCAGCCTGTCCTACAAGCTCCCGTATGATATATAATAACTCCGCCATGCGCCAAAAACGCACACGGATATATGAAAGTGCAAGGATCAGTTGCGAGCTGCTCCTGATCCTCACATTTTTATTATACGTCTTTCCATGTCTGTTTGCAACCACAGATTATCATCCCCGGTCCGGCAGGCTTCTCATCCCCACCCGGACACACTCTGATGCCGGTATATGCTCACCATCAGACTGTACATAAACAATGCTTCCACCACACGTCCGTAATCCATATAGCCCAGAGTTTCCAGCAATGGGATCAAGAGCACCTGATGGTTGCCCGGTGTCAGTGTAAACAGCTCCGCCAGCGCATAAAGCATCTGGCAGACATATAAAAGACCAATTCCTGCTCCCATCAGCTTTCCTGCCGGGTTCGTCTGTCTCCACGCCTTTTTCATCAGCCAGATCGTGAACGCGATCAAAGCAGCCAGCATAAGCAGCGCCGGAAGGATTCCCACATAGCCGATCAGACTTCCCAGATCACCCGCTGCCAGATAAGTAAACAGCGGACTGCTTTCGGTCATCTTTCCTCCCTGCATGGTGCCCTGAAGCCCCTGACGCATTCCCTCGCTCATGCCGATCCATTTCGCACCACGGATCGCCCGTATCGGATACATGATATCTTCCCCCAGAGAAGCGCTTCCTCCAACCTCTTTCCACAATGCAACATACGCTTTTCTCCGTTTTTCCGAAAATAAGAGAAACATTCTGTTCCATCCGGCACTCGTATAATAGGTACTCCATTTGCCCTGGCAGACCACATAAAGATAAAAAGCATGGTATGCCAGTTTGGCTGCCACAAAACACCCTGCCGCTGCCAGAGTCGTTTTCTTCTTCGGAAGCGGAATAACGTTCGCCCAGACCGCCATCACAAACATACTAAAAAGGATAACAGCTAACAGCCAGAAGCCAAAGTTGCTCCAGGCATAGACCCCCGTCTGGGTGTATTCCCAGTCAAATACCAGAAGAAGTGGCAGGATCAAGCCCCCCAAAGACAATGCAAGCTGATGCTTTTTCCCCTTCAGCCAGCTTAAGAGAAGTCCGTAAATTGGGACATATAACCAGTAATAATACCCTGTGTTCCAGCGATTGATCTGTGGCAGCACCCGCATAACCGCTGTCTGAACCGACTCCGGCACAATCCCCCCGGACACTCTTTGTACGATCGGCAGTGCTAAAAATACAACTGCGATCCATCCCGCCGCTTTCTGCAGCTTCATGTACGGAAAATGGGACACTACCACCAAAATTCCTACACTGACGATCAGATTCCCCCAAAATAATATCGTCACTGCAGATTTCGGCTCACCGATCAGCTCACTGAGCACTTCATAATAGTCCTTCTGCATGAAATAACTGAACACCGCACAGACTGCCACAATGAAAATGATTCCGGACAACGGGATCCGGATATTCTTCGGACGATGGATCTCATCCAGCTGTTTCCCCACTTCAACCGGATCGCCCATCTGTTCCACCGCATAACTCTCTGCCTCGTCCGGATCCATCCCCTTTGAGATCTGATACTCCGTCTCATCTTCAATATGATCAATATATTCCTGACTGACCACTTTGCGCACCGGCGCATAATGAAGCTGTTTTGTCAGTTCTTTTAAATATTCTTCCTTTTTCATCCCCATCTGTATCCCCCCTTGCCATGTTCTTCCCTCATTCAAGCGTAAGCTCCATCACATGCATGACTGCAGATGCATACTCTGACCACTCCTCCGTTTTCTTTTTCAACTGCTTTCGCCCCTCGGGGGTGATCCGGTAATAAATCCTCTTCTTCCCGGCAGCTTCCCCCTCATAAGAGGTGAGACATCCGCTTTTCTCCAGCGAATGCAGCAGCGGATACAACGTACCCACCTTAAGTTCAAACACATTGTCTGACTTCTGACGCAATTGATCGATCATCTCATATCCATACATATCTTTCTCCTCCAAAAGCCGTAACAAAAGCATCGCGTTGCTCCCTGATAACAAACTTTTCTCCATACAGATTCTCTCCTTTCTGAAATGTTTTCTGTCACGATCGTTACAAATTATAAACCTTTCCAAATAGTAATATCGACTATCGATATATAGATTATATATCGATAGTCGATATTAGTCAAGCATCTTTTTTATTTCCCTTTTATCTGCATTCCGTTATGCGCAAAAATGCATTGCAAGCCCAAAGCACGCCACTGACGGTCACTGCTTTACCTCACGTCTAAGATGTCCTCTGCCCGCAAACAGACACAAGCCATATACCAGAACCGCGGCAAGCAGGATCTGCCACCATGGCCAGATAAACAGGATTCCTCCGGTACCATCAAAGGCTCCTCCGTCCTGATTCATAATTCTTTCGACCATAAGCCAGCTCGCACCGTAACCTGCCAGCGCACCAATGATAATTCCTAGCAGACAACTGATCCCTTTCTCCAGATAGACCATTTTCTGCATCTGTTTCAGGGACATTCCCGCTGCCCGCAGAAGCCAGAACTCTTTCCGGCGCATCGTAATATTTGCGGCAGTGATGTTGAATATCTGCAGCAGGCAGACGGCAAGAATAAATCCACCGACAGCGAGTCCCGTTTTCCGGACAAGCTCCAGAGAACGGTTTAAAACAACGTTGTCGTCCCCAAACTCCATATCCGCATAGCCGGTATCCCCCACCATCTGTCCAAGCTCATAGGAATTATTCTCCGATTCCTCGTTCCATTTCTTCACATAATCTGCAACATCCTTTTTCGATTTGCGGATGTCCCGGACAAATCCGATCCCCTTGCTGCACTTGCCGTACGGAAGCTCGTCCAGCATGCTCATTCCATATGGCATGCCCCATTTCATCATCGTCTGATCCGCCATGATCAGTCCGGCACCGATGCTGGAGCAGCCATCGATCAGAGCCGAATTATAAGGATCCTCCTTCACGATCGCCAGAATCGGAAAACGAATGACCTTGCCCGCATCGATCGCACATTGCTGCATGGCATATTTCATATTAAAGACGCTGTATCCGCCTCCAAACACAGGTGTATTTTCGTATTTTTCAACCGGATATCCCATTGTAGCAAGGTAAGCAGCTGCCTTTTTCCAATACGCCTTCGCCTTCTTCGTATCGCCGCTGTCCGGCTCTTTTCCCTCTGTTTTCTCCAGCTTCGTAAGCATTTTGTCGAAATCCTTTGTCACCTTATGCTCCGCCTCCGGGCTGATCATTTCGATCGTGTCTCCCACTTTATAGTCCGTGACTCGGGTGTCCTCTGTCGTGGTATTTCCTTCGTCATCCTTCTTGTTATACTGATAATCACACAGGATCACACCGTTTTGCTGAACCATTTTGCGGTAATCCAGTGTTCCATCCACAAGCCGGCTTTTCATCCCCTTCAGATGCTTTTCGTCATATCCGACATCCGAAAAGAAGATAAAGGATCCTTCTTCACGTTCGGGTATATGCGCCGACACATCATTGTTCATCGTAAACATGGAACCTGCCAGGAAGAGTCCCGATTTTTGGACACCGCTGCACCCTGCAATCGTCTTGTTGATCTCCTCTATTTTCTTTTCTGAACAGTCCCCATAGATCTGAACAACCTCCGAGTATTCCTGATGTGTTCCCTGTGTGCTGTTCTCCACCGTCGCATAGGTGCTCTCTATTCCGGAAAAAACCACCGAGAACAAAAACAAACTGACCGCCACGCCAATGCAAAGATAAATCTGACTGCCCGGATTCCGGGACATATTACGCACGGCATACTCCCATTCTATGCCAAGAAGACGACCAAGCCCGTGGCTTGTTCTGTGTTTCTTCGGCTTTATTTTCTTTCCACTCCCTTTACGAATACCGTATTCTCCCCCTCGCAGGATTTCCTGAATGGAACTTCCTGCTGCCTGTCTCGCCGGCTCTAACAGTGCAAATAACGTCACACCGATACACAGCAGACAACTGTATACAACCGCAGAAGCATAGAAATGAAATTCCACCGGAACGTCCAGCATCAGGCAGTCATTGATCCAGCCCTGACATGCTTTCAAAAGTCCAAAGCCAACACCTGTCCCTAAAATGGTACTGACCAGTGTCAGCAAAATCCCTTCCGTTCCGAGCATACAGTACAGCTGTCCCCTCGACATGCCGACACAGCGAAGCACGCCGTATTCCTTCATCCGCTCCAGCACCGGAAGCATCATGGTATTGCGGATCACAAGCATGGCAAAGGAAGCAAACAAGGCTCCGATCAGGGCGATCAGGGCATTCCCCGCTGCCTGATTCATGGAATCAATATCATCACCCTGCCCCAGGTGTGCCGCGATCTCTGCATCAATATAAACCCGATACCCGGTCGCTTCTTCCACCTTTTCCTTGCAGCTCTTCAGATCACTCCGGTCTGCTGCCGCAAAGTAAAGCTCCATCGAAACTGTTTTATTCTTCCCCTGATATCCCCACTCATCACCGTCTGCACTGTCACTGTCCACATATATCTTGTCCAGGTATGTCTTGCGGACCTCCGGCAGTGCCTCAAGCTTTTTCTGCATTGACGTGTACTGCTCCGGCGTCCATTCTTCGTCACCGTCAATACTGTCTCTGTTCAGCGGCATCTCCGTGATCCAGAGCTCACAGTCCTTATTGTGCTTCATGGCAGTTTCATAACCGTAATTCATGATCGTCATACCCACTGTAATACTGCAAAAGCACAGAATAACAGAAATCGTGATCGCCATGATCGAATACAGTGTCTGCAGCCGGTGCTTATTGCGGTAACGTAAGGAAAGCGTGACATAATACCCCAGCCTATTCATGCGCATCCCTCCCATCCATTGCAGAAACGTCAGAGGACAGTGCATGCTTCACCTTCGCATCAGAGATCAGCACACCATCGGATAATGTGATGACACGGTCTGCCATCGAAGCGATTGCCGGATCATGTGTGACAACGATCAATGTCAGGCAAAACTCCTCCACGGACCTTTTTAATAATGACATCACTTCCAGCCCGTTCTGGTGATCCAGATTACCGGTCGGCTCATCCGCTAGCAGCAGACTCGGACGGTTGGCAAGCGCTCTTCCGATCGCCACTCTCTGCTTCTGTCCTCCGGAAAGCTCCTCCGGCAGATGATACCGTCTGTCTGTAAGACCGAGAATTTTCAAGAGCTGTTCCAGATACTGCGGATCCATCCGCTTACCATCCAGTCTCACCGGCATCTGTATATTCTCCTCCACATTGAGCACCGGCACCAGATTGTACTCCTGAAATACAAAGCCGATCTTCCTGCGCCGGAACACGGAGCGCTTTGCTTCCCGCTGTCCCAGAACGCTCTCCTCCTCCAGAAAAACGCTTCCCTCCTGCGGCTCATCCATCGTGCCAAGCAGATGAAGCAGCGTGGATTTGCCGGAGCCGCTGGCTCCTGTGATCGCAACAAATTCCCCCTTCTCGACCGAAAAGCTCACATGATCCAGTGCGGTCAGTGTATTATCCTTTTTCCCGTAGATCCTTGTCAGATCCTTAACCTCCAAAAATGCCATACAATCCCCCTCCTCGAATACAATGTAAAAGCCTTGCATTCTGATTTTTCGTGCGCACAATATTTCTTACTCTCCCATCATAACATGACATTCTTACAATCCGGTGAATGTCTGTCTTACAATTTTGTCATTTTTCTCAGAAATGTGAGCTTCTTGAAAAACTAGAATTTTTAAAGGAACTACCTCCAAAAAAACTCTATTATTTTTTTTGCAAATATTATAGAATAGAAATGTACCAAAAAAAATATATATTATAGTTTAGTTTATAGTACATTCTTGCAGAGTGCAATTGCATACTTTTTATGTAAAATACAATTTATCATCAATTACCAGCATTATGAAATGAAAAGGAATGAATCGGAATGGAAACAATACAGATCAAAGCACCTCAAAACCCGGATGATGACTCGTTTACCTGGACTCGCTGCATCGAGACACCAAGCCCAACCGCCAAGAGTACATTTTTTTATGTGCAGGAGGCCGGCATGCTCAAAATGTCCGCAGAACAAGTCTCTGAACGTCAGAACATGCACTCCTATCTTATTGTATGTGTCCTGTCCGGAGAGGGTTATTTTACGTTTCGCGGGAAGCGTACCCATGCCTCTGCCGGTGCCTGTTTCTTCATTGACTGCATGGAACCCTACTCGCACGAAAGCTCCAGAGACTTCCCATGGCAGCTTATATGGGTGCATTTTAACGGAGCTACCTCAAAGCAATATTATCAATATTTCACAAAGAATTTTCCGAATTTATTCTATCCGGTCAGCATTGACAGGGTCGGAGATTTTCTTCGCAAGATCATATTAAACACGCAGCTTAAGACCTCTTACTACGAGGCTTCCAACTCCGGACTGATCGCATCGCTCCTCACCGAGATGATCACGATTCCGAAGACTTCACGGCGCAAGCGTGCTTCCCGCACCTCCATGGATGAGAAGCTGGACGAGATCCTGCATTATCTGCAGACCCACTTCACTGAGAACATCACGCTGGAAGATCTATCGGAGATGTTCTACATATCGAAGTATTATTTGAGCCGCGAGTTCAAGAAAAAGTACGGCGAGGGCATCAACTCCTGCATTAACCTGTTCCGGATCAACCGGGGCAAGGAGCTGCTCCGCTTCACAGACAAGTCCATTCATGAGATCAGCGAAATGTGCGGGATCCCGGATACCAATTACTTTATCAAGCTGTTCAAATCGGCGGAGAATATGACACCGTCCGAATACAGACAGAAATGGAAAGGATAATATTATACCGGGGGCTGTCAATCATTCCCGGGTATAGAAACGAGCTTGTGAAATAAATCCCAATTAAAAACACCCGAACCGGCAACTTATCGGTTCAGGTGTTTTTTTAACTTTTTTTTCAAAACGCTGCTTTACTGATACTGCACTGCGATCACCGTATCTGCTTTATCCGGTTTCTTTTCCGGCATCTTAATGATCACTTTCTTACCGGTCGCATTATATTTTAATTTCTTTCCATTCTGTAATAAATATACTTTTTTGACCTTTTTTCCTGCATATTTCTTTGTCACAAGCTTCTGATCCTTCGGCCATTTCATCACATGTGCATAGATCACATTATCCTTTCGGGTGTATCTTCCCCAGGACGGCTTCTTTGCAAATGGCGTTCCGGAGGTTCCGTAAATACTGTCACCATATCGATTCATCCAGTTACCAATGCCCTTCAGGATCTTCCTGCTGCCGGCGGTCATGGTTCCATCTCCCTTAGGACCTATATTGAGCAGATAATTGCCGTCCTTGGATGCCACCTCGACCAGATCCTGAATCATATGGCGCACATTGTAATAGGATTTTTCACAGTCCTTTTTGTATCCCCAGGCGTTGTTCATCGTCTGGCAGGTTTCCCACGGTCTGGACAGTGCCTTTTCCGGAATGCTCTGCTCCGGACATTCAAAATCTCCAAGTCCAAAGCTTCTGCACACGCGTTCATTCACGATAATGTCCGATTTAAGGGACTTCATATACTGATACAGATCCTGTCCGTCCTGCTTTGTCCACCATTTCTTCAGGGTCGGATTGTCCTTCTTATAGGTCCAGTCTCCATCAAACCACATGATTTCCGGATCATAGGTATCAACCAGCTCCTTTAGCTGTGCTTTCATATCAGCAATATATGCGGTACGCGCCTCCCAGGATGCCATCTTCGTAAAATCTCCCTCCACCGTCTGGGAAGAATGATTCCAGTCAATGATCGAATAATACAGGCCAAAATGGATCCCCGCCTGCTGACACGCATTTTTCAGTTCCATAATGATATCCCTGTTTGTTTTTCCAAACGGCGTATACTGCTGCAGGCTGTATATTTTCTGTCCGGTCGTATCGGTAAAGCTTGCAACCTTTGTATCCCACATCGCAAGACCTTCATGATGCTTCGCCGTAAATACCAGATACTTCATCCCCGCCTTTTTGGCATAGGATACGATCTCCTGCGCATCAAACTTCTCCGGATCAAACTTTGCAGAAATCGTCTTCTGATATGTTTCCTTGGAAATTCCTTCCGTCTGCATCGCCCATTCGCCGTGTCCGAAATAGGAGTACGATCCGAAATGGATAAACATTCCAAACTTGTCATCCGCCCACCACTTCATATTGTCCGGCACATTATAAGCATGAGCCATCGTGCCGCTCCCTGCCAGTCCTGTCAGGAGACAGAAAAGCAACAATAAGCTGAGCAATTTTCTTTTCCAATTAAATCCTGTTTTCATCGTATATTTCCTTCCTTTCATACCCTGCAACCGGGTGCAAACGATGTTTTGATTCCGATATTTTCCGCAGACTGCTTCATTACCATCTGCCTTTACTCTTTTACTATTGCATCATACCATATCAACCGGGCGCAATGTAACGTATTCTCTTGCGCAAAATCCGGCTGCCGAGAATTTCTCTCAGATTTCCGTTCTCCGCAATGATGCATTTCGATTTTTTCCCACACACGAAAAAAATCGTCAGTGTATCCACAAACCAGGATACACCGACGATTTTATTATTTTCAATAATCTGATTTAATTCTTATATTTAAAAATTACGTCGAGACCGTTATCCGGATGATATGACCAGCTGACATCATAATACTCGTAAGATTCCGTCTGTCTTCCCATTAAAGCATTGGTTTCACACATTTCATCATATAGGGAATCCGGAAGTCCAAGTGTTTTAATAATCACTAAAACATCACTTACCGTATCGTAGTCATATTCATTCTGGGCATCAACAATAATAGAGGCTTTATCCGAAGAAAGAGAAGTGCCGGACCTTATCCCCTTTCTTATCTTGCGTTATCCATCGCCTTTTGATATTCCTCCTGCTTGCGCTGAAAATCCTCCAGTTCTTTCTGCTGACGTTCCAAATTATCAATTGTCGCCTGATATCCATCAACAGCATTTTGATACATTTCCTGCTCCTCTTCCAGTTCCTGCGTTTTTTCATCCTCTTGTGTGCTGCTTCCGCATCCGGCGAAACAGCCAATGCACAACACAAGAAGCATTCCAAATATCATTTTCTTAAATGTCTTTTTCATTTCCAACCTCCTCTCTGCGGGGAGCCACTGTCGGATTCGGAAGCTTTGTTGCATATTCCGAAGAGCTTACCTCCTGATCAGAAGATGTCTCCGTCGCCACTCCAGCCGCCCGGACAATATCCTCTGTAAAATAATCCGCAAGCAACTTGATCAGATTTGTCACAAAATAACAGATCAGCGCCAGACCGATCACAAAAAGCAACAAACTGAAGCTATCCCTCACAATTTCACTCAAGTCACATACATTATGTGATACCTGCGCAGATGCATTTTGAATGCCGGTATAAGCATCACCCCCATATGTTTCATAAGAAGCTCCACTTCCCGTACCCATCCCTTTAATTTCAGATGAATATTGCATTGCAACCGCACCGCTGACGATTCCCGCCGCATTTCCCAGCACCTGAAGTGCCGTAAACACTTTCTTTTTCACTATAATTACCTCCCTTTGTGTATTTGATGGTCTCATTATATACTACGGTTGTCCAATAATGTCTTATTTTTTTAATCATTCGTCGATTCCCGGAAATCAGCGCAAAAAAATGGCTAACCCAAAGCTAAGCCTCGGATCAGCCACCATAAAACTTTCCATTCTACAACGTCAGGAACCAATCCACGATCAGACGGATCGGCATATTTATTGTCTTCTTTGTTGTCGGTAAGGACAAAAACAATGCCCGATATTGAAAAACCGTTTAATTTTTTTCTTTAAGACATTCCACAGTATTCTTTTGGATCCTCTTTAAAAATACATATCCCACCAGGCATGCGGCAAACTCTGTGATGGGAAATGCCCACCAGATCAATGAAATACCTGCCTGACCATTTCTGACACAAATTGAGAATATTCCCGCCAGCGGTAAAATGATCACAAGCTGTCTGAGCAGAGAGATAACAAGTGATTCAATACCGCCGTCCAATGCCTGATAAATTCCCTGATATGCGACATTGATCCCTGCAAAAATAAAGCTGATCGAAATAATTCTCATTGCACTGATAAAGTGTTCTCTTGACTGCCCTGCGTTAAACAGTGCTGCAAATGCATCCGGGAATATTTCAGTGACCAAAATTCCAAACAACATCAAGGCGATCGTGTAGATGAGACCATACCTGATTCCGGCTTTTATTCTCTTTTTATTTCTCATTCCGTATGCAAAAGCAATAATCGGGGTAATGGCATCCCTGAGTCCAAAGGCAAGGAATAACACAAACTGCTGCACCTTATAAAACAATCCGTATGCCGTCTGCGCCGAAGGATTGAATTTCAATATCAGATTCATCACATACACCATGATAGACATTAACGCCTGCGCAATGATCGCCGGGAGACCGATTGCATAAATTTGCTTTATGATTCCGACATTTGGTTTCATATATTTCAGATCATGTTCAAATTCTTTGTTTAATTTCATATGAAAAATAAAGAGTAATACCGCGGACGCAACCTGACCGATTACCGTCGCATATGCAGCACCCTTCACTCCCATTTCCGGGACAGGTCCAATTCCATAGATCATAATTGGATCAAGAATAATATTTACGACCGCTCCTACAACCTGACCAATGGTTGAATACAGAGAACGTCCGGTTGCCTGTAACAGTTTTTCAAACAACGAAAAGAAAATGATACCAAAAGAAATCACACAGCAGATTCTAAGATAACTTGTTCCCATAGAAATCACTTCCGGATCCACTGTCTGTGATGAGATATATGTTTTCACACCAAAAGTTCCAAATAATAAGCATACCGCATAAATGATCACTCCCAGAGACAAACTGTTTCCGGCAACTTTTGCAGCCTTTTTGCTGTCTCCCTGTCCAAGTGTTCTTGCGAGAAGTGCATTGGTTCCCACGCCGGTTCCAATGCCAACTGCTACCATAAGCATCTGCACCGGGAACACCAGAGTAAGTGCATTCAATGCAGCTTCGCTCCCCACCTTCATATTTCCGACAAAAGCACTGTCCACAATATTGTACACTGCCTGCAGTGCCATCGACAAGATCATCGGTATGCCCATCTGCACCATCAGTTTATTCACCGGCATTTCCTTCATTTTGTTGCTTTCTTTCATTTTGATCCAATCCTCCTGTTTGTTCCACAAAAAAAACGTGTACTTATCGATAAGCTGGACTTACGCAGATAAGCGGCACGCCTGTTAATGGTATTATTAAAAAAACGAGCAGCAAAACCGGATTTACGCTCGTTTGCTACTCGTTCAATAAATTATTATATTTCTCATTTTTGAAAAAGTCAACCGTTTTTTAATTGGGGGGCTACAATAATGTGCCCACGAAAATAGCAATTGTTAACAGCCAGTTTCGTTCAGATGCCATTTCCCTCTTTACAAGATCAAACTCCACACTTTTTTCAAAATATTAGCCATCACTATGCTTCCAAAATCTCTGTTCTTTTTTCTATCAGTTGAATCAAATTCTCCTGTAAATGCTCTGGCAGCCTGGATTGCCGACACAACTTAATTAATTTTACTTTCTGAGACACCAGCCTTTTTATCATTTTTTCAGCCGCTATCTTCGACAGTCCACATGTTTGTGCAAATATCAGAAAATCCTTTCGGCGTACATTCATTTTTTTGCCATTCATAGGAAGCGCCAGCTGTTCTTTGTCCTCTGGCATAATTATATTAACCGGCAAAAGATCATACGCAGGAGACAATACATATTCTCCATTTCCTTCATCTGTTTCAATCAGAGAAAAATTTTTCAAATGCATATCTGAATTTCCAACCACAAACGAAAACAATATCCTCAAATAAAATTCCGTCATGTCCAACCCCTTCCGGCTGGAATATTTCTTAATTATTTTAGCACACCTTTCGTAGGAACCACGGTATTTATCCTGTGTTAATCGAAGATCTAACTGACAAAAATCTTCCATTGCATACATTTTAATTGTGTCCTTTTCAAACTTTCGATCTACACGCTTTGTAATATACGCAAATTGTCCATTCTGTTCCATCAAAGCATGAGGTACCGTAAATATTCCGACAGCATCCGCCATGCTCATTACAAGCTGTTCCGCTTCCGGCAATGCTTCAAATTCTGTAACTTGCGGCTTCAATATATAGCCGGTAGGATAATTCACCAAAGTAAGTCTGGAATGTCCCGATTCCGAAAAAAGATGTAACGAAAGCTTTTTCTGAACCCCTGGCACTGTATATCCCTTCGTCGTACTTTCCAAAGCCAATTGATTTAATGAGTTTTCATCAATTTCCAATTTAGGAAGCTCTGTTGTTGCAAAAAAGTGCTCAATGCATCTTTTATGCCAGCCTTGATATCCTTTATCCTGAAGAGATTTTCCACAACATAAACAATTCATATCTTCTCCTCCTGTATGCTGACATTACCTATCGCATCCTTGCACGCAACAAGCAGTAAACCAAACCGATCATTTCGATCGATTTTCCAATTTCGTCTAACCACATCTAACAACCATCCCTCAGGAATCAATCCGTCAAAAAACGAAAAAAGGGTTTTGGAATAATAAGTCTGCTGGGTCAATGGTAATGTCAAAGAAACCACAGATGCTCCATCTGTCTGCATATATTTTTCATCATAAGAAAAAGAGTACCCTTCATCCGTTTCACAAAGCGTTCCGGCAAAAATATTCCTCACATAAACATAGGCTGTTCGCATTGTATTCATTCGTCATTCTCCCTTCTTCCCGGCACCGCTTCCATATCAAACATAGCCAATGCTGTATTTACCTTATCCATACGTACGGTTTCTTTCCCCTGTTCCAAATCCCGTACAAAACGAAGTCCTAATCCTGAACGAACCGAAAATTCCTCCTGCGTTAATCCCGCCTCTTTTCGTTTTCTTTTCACAAACTCTGCTATCTTATTCATACTTATAAATGTTCCTTTCTCAGACTGCAAACCTTGGATACAACAACAAAGCTGCAATATTTTACATACTATCCCCCATTTCCATGATTAATATTCTTATATTTTATACCTTATCGGGTATAAAATCAAGATGCAACGGCTTAATTATACCCGAAAAGGTATAATCGTACCATGTTCAATAGATATTATACCTTATCGGGTATAATTCAAAACAATTTCTTTGTTTTTGCCCTATCACCATTTACAATCCTCCATTTTACAGCCCTTTCTGAAACACTCCATCTTTATTCGTCAACCTTTCCGTTCTACAGGTTGACAATTCATTTTTTCCTGTGCTACAGTAGAAATCAGAATAACATGAGAAAGGAATATCAATTACTTATGACTACAACATATGATAAAGAAACGGATCCCGTTCTTTCCAGAGAGGATGCCATTGCAATTTTAAACACACCCGATGATCAGCTTCAGGATCTGGTTGACCGTGCCGCTGCGTTACGTTATAAATACAAAGGCAACCGTGTCAGCATCCACATTCTGACCAATGCACGAAGCGGAAACTGCTCTCAGGATTGCGCTTACTGCGCCCAGTCCTGCCGTTCCACCGCAGATATTGAGAAATACAAATGGGTCGATGAAGATAAGTTATATCACAACAATGACTTCGTCAATGAGCATCACCTGTCAAGACATTGCATCGGATTAAGCGGTATGAAATTTACCGATCAGGAGATTGAAGAGCTCGCACGCCGCATCCGCAAGATGAAGGAACACGGAACACACCTCTGCTGCTCCATCGGATTTCTGACTGAAAAGCAGGCGAAAATGCTGAAGGATGCCGGTCTGGACCGCATCAACCACAATCTGAACAGCAGCCGCTCTTTTTATCATAATATTTGCTCCACACATACCTTCGAGCAGCGTGTCGACAACATTCGTATGCTGCAGCGGCTTGGCTTTGAGATCTGTAGCGGCGGCATTGTCGGTATGGGAGAAAGTAAAGAAGATATTGTTGATATGCTTTTGGAATTGCGGGAGATCCAGCCGGAGGCACTTCCGATCAACTTCCTGCTGCCGATCAAGGGAACTCCCCTCGGCGACGCTGACACCTCCGGTCTGACCACGGAATATTGCCTGAAGGTTCTCTGTCTTGCCCGACTTCTGGTGCCGCAATCCGATATCCGCTGTGCTGCCGGACGCGAGGTATACTTTAAAGGACAGGAGAAGAAGCTTTTAAGTGTTGTCGATTCCATTTTTGCTTCCGGCTATCTGACAGAGGGCGGACAGAGCATTCAGGGTACCCTCCGGACCATTACAGACGCCGGATTTACCTATGAAATCGAATCTGCTTAATATTGTTAAGACTGCGGGGAAGAATAATACTCTTCCCCTGTATCCAGGCATATCGCGGCAAGTCTGCCACCCGGATAATGTGCACCGCAGTCAATGACGATATGATTGTTCTTCTTATAGATAACCCCCGGATTCGGATTATCCTTGATCTGCTGTGTCGGTGTGTGCCCCGTCACCACAATAACATCATCAAAATATCTGACATTATAATCCGCTCTCATCCACATCAGCTCTTCCAGAGAATAATCTTCTATCTCCTTCTCCGGAGAATAATTTCCAAGACCCGCATGAACAAGCAGATAATCCCTGCCGCCTGCGGACACTTCTTCGTACACCAAAAAATCACTCATGAACTCAATGATTTCCTGCTGTTCTTCTGCATCCAGTTCTCTAAACTCTTCAAACGTTGACAGCCCTCCGTTGTATTGCCACATCCAAAGATCCTTCCTATCTTCTTCATCGAGTCCAAAAACAGATTGTGCATCTGCTGTCATAAGCAATTTCAGGCATCGCAATGCCATCAGCTCATGGTTGCCGACCATACAAATTACATTTGGCATTTCCTTTAGCTTCTGAAGCGTTTTGATCGGATGCGGGCCTCTGTCGACCACATCTCCTAAAATATAAAGGGTATCCGAATCCTTTAGCGGAATCTTTTCAAGCAGTTCCATAAACATATCATATTGTCCATGAATATCTGAAATTACATATGTCGCCATTTAAATCTCCTCATTCAATGATGCAAAGGGTAAAAGCAGATAGCAATGTACGTTTCCATACAAATCATTAGTATCCCCATTATAGCGGGATTTTTGCGCCAGCACAAGCATTTTCCTATAATGTCAAAAAGAGAAATGAAAGTCTCTTTTCGATTCTTCCATTTCCCTTTTATTCTATAAGGATATCGTGATTTATTCCCCCTGATAATAACGTATCCTTCTCAGATAATTGATTACTTTTATTTACTTACCATTTTCACGGTTACGGTTCCTAACACTTTCTTCGTCATGCAGTTACGAACCAGGAAGGTCAGTGTATCGGAAAGCTCGGCTGTTCTGTACTGATCATGTTCTGTCAGCGCACCGCCTTTGCCCATGGAATCGTCTCCATAACCACCCTCACTGTCCATTTCATTGCCCTTCTCATCGAGAAGATAAAAATTAACGTCAGAGTCATCTGTTTTGATCCATTTATTCCAGTTCTGTGCATTCGGATCGGTTGTATGATACTTGATCGTACAATTCATATTGAGTGCACTCTTCTCAAACTCAACCTCGTCAAGAACCAGCTTTGTTCCCTTTATAGTCTGTATCTTCTCCGGCTCGTAGCGAACTATTTCTGATTTTCCGGACTGGTCATTTAAGGTAAATGCAATGGAACTTTTAAGTTCCTGATCCTCCTGTCCCGGTACATAAACAATCGTATCACAAGTGTAATCTAACTTCTGTGTCTTGGCGTTGTTTTCAAAGGTGATCGTATAAACAAGCGTACCATCCGCCTCTGTCTGATAATCCATAGATTGTGTGGCTACATCTGCACCAACCCAGGCACTGACCTCAACACAGGTCTTATTCTTGCGCTTTGCATACTGCGCGATCGTTTCCTTGCCGGTATCCTCTCCGGCAATTTTAAGCTCCGTTGCCCAGAATTTATCTCTTTCTGACCAGCACTCAGAAGGTACCAGCAAATACTTATCGCTGGCAGGCTTTGCAACCGCCTCTACATAAACCTGATTCTTGTCACAAAGAGCCTCTCTCACAGAAAAGTCCGCATATGCCGACTGCTTTACATTACTGCCTGCCTCCTGCTTTACATTGATCTCCCTGAGATTTTTCGCCTGATCTTTAATCTCCTTTGTTTCCCCCGAAAAAAGAGATAAGATACTGGTGTGATTGATTGCTGCATACGCTGCTCCCACGCCCTGTGTTACTACCAAACATGACAATACTGCCGCCACGGCAATCCTTTTATAATTCCAGAATTTTCTCATATCATTCGTCTCCTTCATCTGCATTCTTCGAAGGGTTTTCTGATTAAGAATTTTATCCGGTTTAACCTCCTGTTGATAAACATCTTTTAACAACTGATCCATTTCATATTTCATAACCTCTTCCCTCCAAATATGATCTGATATTTTGTCTTGCTTTGGCCAGGCGGCTCAGCACTGTTCCCCTTGGTATGTGTAGTATTCCTGCAATCTCCCCGGTGGAATAGTCCTGCGTATAATGAAGAAGAACGACCACTCTCTGTTTGTCCGGTAACTGCTTAACGGCTGTCATCACATCACGCCCCACTTCCTGCTCCAAAATATTGCCAAGCGGATCGTTCTGCGCTGTGATCACCCATTCTGCGCTCTCATAACTAACCTCCGGTACCAATTCTCTTCGCCGCTTGTCCTTTTTCCTCCGGTTCTTCCATAGATTCACAGAAATACCCATCAGGAAGCTCCTGATATTGCCACCGCGATCCAGTCTGTGGCCGATCTGAATCGCTTTCACAAAAGTATCCTGATAAAGATCATCCGCCTCTTCACGACTCCCGGTCAGATGAAAGCAAAAGCGGTAAATGTCATCCCCATATTCCTGTATGATCTGTTCCATTTCCTGTGATGACATCCGCTTTCACCTCCCGTCCGATTTGTCCGTGTTTTGATCTTCACTTATATATTGTCGTGGAAATTCTGTTGATTCATTTGAAACGATACATTTTTTTAATTTCTTTCTGCTGCATATAAAAATCCCCTGCAGACCGCTGTCTACAGGGGATTGTCTCTACTGGGCTAACCAGATTCGAACTGGTGAATGCAGGAGTCAAAGTCCTGTGCCTTACCGCTTGGCGATAGCCCACTACTATATTGTGCTTCCCGTCATAATAAGTAAGAAAAGCACCATTGTCGCTGTATCGTAAGTCAAAAGTTTCCTATACAGTAACAAAAATCCCTGCTATAGTACTATAACAAGGATTCTAAGGTGGATACTGGGATTCGAACCCAGGGCCTCCAGAGCCACAATCTGGCGCGCTAACCAGCTGCGCTATACCCACCATAAATATAATGTGGCGAGTTCTCCGCTGATACGAAAAACTGCTGACTTTATATAATCAAAGCAATGCTTTGATAAACGTGCCAGAAGGGATTCGAACCCCCGACAAACGGCTTAGAAGGCCGTTGCTCTATCCAACTGAGCTACTAGCACAAAGAGCGGGTGATGGGAATCGAACCCACGTATCCAGCTTGGAAGGCTGGTGTTCTACCATTGAACTACACCCGCATAAATTGGAAAGCTCAAAATCAACTTCCCTATATAAAATTTATAATTGCGTCACAATCGGGGTGACAGGATTCGAACCTGCGACCCCCTGATCCCAAATCAGGTACACTAGCCAAACTGTGCCACACCCCGAAAAGTTTTAAGTCATTTCCGTGACGCAAGTAAGAGTATATTATAGTTTAACAGAATTGTCAACACTTTTTTTCAAATTTTTTAATTTTTTTCTTTATTTCTTTCGAGAAAGCCGCGAAAACCCTTTTCTACCTGCTTTCTCGGCAGCATCACACGATGACCGCACCCGAGACATTCCATCTTAATATCCATTCCGACACGCACCAGCTTCCAGCGGTTCTCTCCGCAGGGATGCTGCTTCTTCATTTTAATCACGTCGCCTACCTGAAGTTCCATCTCCATCTCCTGCCTTTCCAGTCTGCATTTTACTCATCATACCATTTCCTTGGCTTCGTTGCAATTACTTGTATTCTTTTTCTTAGCATAACGCCAAAGTATACACAACCGTAACAAGTCCACTGATCACGCATGGTGCTGCCCGGATTCTACCAGAATATAATTCAGAATCCCGCCCAATGCTCCGCTCAGACCGATAGAAGCCCGGATGTTCTATGACCTGTGTCGCAGCCTGTTTGACAGACGGTTAATTGCCTTTCCTATTTCTTTTTATTTCCAATTTATTTTAAATAGATACTTGCATAAAATCGTAAAAAGATGTATATTATACTACACAACATAGTTATCAATACTACATGTATTTATTTTCGTTACCACATATTATGAAATATCCGCTGTATGATACTCCTGTACAATGCTCGTCAGGCAAATACAATCGTCAGAAGCCGACTTGTTGTACCGGTATAAACCAGCCTGGAAAGGAGAGATTTCTATGACAACCATGACAAATTCACAAACATACTCCGGGAAACCGGTAATTTCACATTCCACGGCAGTTACGCACACCGCTTTCCGTTTGAAGGATCCGGCAAGTGCGATCACGCATTTTATCGGAATGATCGCTGCAATCTCTGCGGCTCCTTTCTTATTAGAAAAGGCGGTTTTCACCGGTAACGCCAAAGCAATGATTGCCAGCTCGCTTTTTATTTTGAGCATGATCCTTTTGTACGGTGCCAGCACCTTTTACCATGCGATCATCACAAATGACAAGGCAACTCTTCTGCTCAAGAAGCTGGATCACATCATGATCTATTTTCTGATTGCCGGAAGCTATACTCCGGTCTGCATGCTTGTGCTTCCTGCACGAACCGGCACTCCTCTGTGTGCTGTCGTCTGGTGTCTTGCATTTGCCGGACTGTTTCTGACGATCTGCTGGGTAGATTCCCCGAAATGGCTCAATTCCACCATCTACATTGCCATGGGCTGGCTCTGCATCTTCGCGATCCGCAGCATTTATCATTTCATGAGTCCGCAGGCATTTACCTGGCTTTTTGCCGGTGGTGTCATCTACACGATCGGCGGCGTGATCTACGCCCTGAAGCTCCCGGTATTCAATAAGCTTCATCCGGGCTTCGGCGGACATGAGATCTTCCATCTGTTCGTGATGGGCGGAAGTCTGTGCCACTTCATTATGGTTTACGGCTATCTGCTTTCATAAGCCGCAAAATTGTGGCTTACGGCTATCTGCTTTCGTAGACTGCAAAATTACGGTTTACGGCTATCTGCTTTCATAAGCCGCAAAATTATATTTTCTTAGAACTGCAAAATCGCCGGCTCCGGTAAATACCGAAACTGGCGATTTTAATTTTGCTTTTGTATTAAAATGATTATTTCATCTCCACAATCTGAATATCCTGCGTCCAGTCATAATATGGTGTGATGTTCTGATCGACCGTTTCCAGATTCACTCTGGCTGTGCTAAACACCGTCAGATTGCGCTCCTGATATACCGGAACAACCACTGCCCAATCCAAAATCTTATTATAGCTCTGCGCATATAGATCAATGCTTTTCTTCAGCGGAACAGTATCCATCCCTTCCTCAATATACTCATCCAGATCACTGTCCTTAATATGGAAATAATTGCGGCTTCCTGCCGTTTTATTCTTCTTTTGACGACTGTGATACATGCGGTACATGTCTCCGGAAACAGATGTCTCCTCCTTTCCGCACCATATCTGCGCTTTCCCCTGCTTCAGATGCTTTGTCAGCCTTGCAAGACTGCAGTGTTCCTTTAATACCAGCTTAATGCCGATCTGTTTGAACAGCTTCTGTGCATTTCTTGCAATCGTGAGCATGCCCTGTTCCTGCGTGTCATCCGGAATATAGATCGTATATTTCTTTCCTGTGTTCTCCGGAAATGCAGTAATCTTTCCGCTTTTCGTCTTAAACCCGGCTTTCCTGAGATAGCCGAGTGCCGCTTTGCAAGCTGCAGCTTCCCGCTCTTCCACGCTCATATTACTGTTGTAGATGCCATTGCCATCCACATCCTCACTGTATGCCTGTTTATATTCCTCATCCTCCGGCTGCGGCACGGACCAGGAGATCTGAGAGGCAGGATAATCAATCTGTGCTGCTCCCTTCTGACTCAGCTCGATCATATTGCTTCTGTTACAGCTAAACAAAATAGAAAAGGCTTTTCTCATATTCTTGGAACGGGTGCTGTCCGGCTTGTCATCCACACAAACCTGATCCGCATTCATGCCAATATAATGATAATAATCGCCGTCCAACAACTTGCCTCCATAAATACGCCCTGTCAGCTTCCCGCTGGAGTTTGCGTCAGTGATCAGATCCATCGCCTGATTCGTTGCCTGCATGGTCACGACGTCAAAATCCCCGTTCTCCAATGCTTCCAGCTTACGCACATCGGACATGTTCCCAATCTCCTTAAGCTGGATAAATGCAGTCTGCGGACATCCACGGTAATATTTCTCGTTGGCTTCGTAATACACGATTCCCTTCTCGTACTTGATAAACCGATAAGCACCGGCTCCAAACGGTGCATTTTTCTTCTTGGTCAGACCGGACAGATCACCCTTCTTAAACCCAAAACTGCCTGCCAGAACATTAAAAATGTGTCTGTCTCCATAGAAATTCAGGGAGCATATCGGGATATTCAACGCCTGATATGCGTCTCTGTCGTAGCCCCTGACCGTCACCTTTACTTTGTAATCGGTCATCTTCTCAATACCGGAAATATCAAGTGCAGAAGCCGACTTGCGATACTTCTGTAAACCGAGGATCGGCAGGCTTCCAAAGGTCTCCTCTCCCTGATAGCTGCTGTCCGCAAAAGCGTACATAGAAAAGATGACATCATCAATTGTAACCGGTGTTTCATCGCTGAAGGTCAGATCCTTTCGCAGCTTTATAATATAAGAGGTTGTATCCTTCTCTCGATCCCGCTTCACCTTAAGATTAGCAGGTCCCTCATAACTGAAGGTCTCGCCATTGAAGCGACGTTTCTCTCCCTTGATCGCATGCTTTACAACAGCACCCTCCCGGTCAAATGTCAGCAGACGAAGCTGTGTCATATCAACGGCTGTCCTGTCGTCATCTGTCTCCGCGGTAAATGGATTAAATTTCTTATCAAGCTTATTGCAGGCAACCACAAGAGGAACATCCGACTTGTCCTTTCCCTTGCCTCCCGCTTCCACCTTTGGCACCGGCGTTGCCTTCTCCGAAGTTGCATCCTCCGTCGCTGCCGGCTTGTCCTTTTGATCCTTTTTATTCCCGGAGCATCCAACACCACTAACCGATACGCATAAAATCAGAGCCAGTGCCAGTCCCTTTCTCCAAATATGTCTCATAATTACCTCCAATTACTGTTATCATGTCTTCTCCAATGACCGGCTTCCCCTTTTGTGCCAGCCACATACTCTTGTTTAGAATACCACACAACTTATTTTTGAGCAACCCAAAAGGGCTGCCCGGCAGGTTTCCCTGTCAGACAGCCCCATATACAATGAGAAAGAGAGGATCATTGTACTATTAGGTCCTGCCGGGTATCGCTACCCGAGGCAAAGAGGGCATCAGCCCTTTACGCTTCCCAATGCAACACCCTGTACAATATGTTTTGAAAGTATCAGATATACGATGATAACCGGGAATATAGAAAACGCGATCATCATGTAAACCTGACCCATATCAAACTTCAAAAAGTCTGCACTACGCAAGTTCGCGATCAAAACCGGAAGTGTCTTTTTCTTGTCATCCGTCAAGATCAATGACGGAATGAAGTAGTTATTCCAGCTTGTTACAAATGCGAAGATTGCCTGTACTGCAATTGCCGGCTTCATAATAGGAAGGATCATCTGATTGAAGGTACGGAACTCTCCGGCACCATCAATACGGGATGCCTCAATGATCTCAATCGGCAGTGAAGATTCCATATACTGCTTCATGTAGAAATAAGTTACCGGTGAAGCCACAGCCGGTACGATCAATGGAATAAAGCTGTTCATCAACCCCATCTTTGTCACTAACTGCAGGAAACCAAGAGCGGTAACCTGAGTAGGGATCATCATGATCATCAGGATGAAGGTATGCATAAACTTCTTTAACTTAAAGGTATACACATGAAGTGCATACGCTGTCATTGTCGAAAAATATGTAGTCAATAAGGCACTGAATGCAGCGATAACCACACTGTTGATCAAACCGTTCCAAACCGGCTGGGAACCATGAATAATCGTGTTATCAAAGTTCTTCAGGAAGTTTGTTCCCGGCAAAGCATGGAATCCTAACTGAATCTCACTATGTGTTCTGGTCGCATTTACAAAAAGTACATAGAACCAAAATAAACAAAGGATCGTAATAAGAATCAGAAAGATGTATGCGATCGCACGACGCGCATGAATGCCAAATCCCTCTTTTGTAATCTCATCACTTGGTGTTCTTGAATTCGCCATCGTTACGCCTCCTTTTTCTGTGCAAATGCCTTAAACACGATCAAGCTCAGGATACCCGTGATAATAAACATTACAACGGACAACGCACCACCCATACCGTAGTTCTTACTGAACAGGTGTTTATTCAAGTACATGATCAGTGTCATTGTGGTCTGTGTTGGCTGACCGGTTCCGTTTGTCAAGATCTGCGGAACATCGAACATCTGCAAACCACCAATCAAGGAAGTAACTAAAACGTAAACCATAATCGGTCTTAACAGTGGCATGGTAATCTGCCAGAATACCTGGGTAGATGTTGCTCCATCCACCTCGGCAGCCTCAAACAGTGATGGATCGATACCCATCATACCTGCCATCAACAGGATTGTTGTATTACCAAACCACATCAGGAAGTTCATTAATGCAACAAGTCCTCTTGCGCTCCATTTGTGTGATAAGAAGCTGTATGCTTCGCTGATCACACCGACATGTGTAAGCATTGCATTTACCGGACCGGTATCTGCAAACAATGCGAAGAACAGCATTGAGAATGCGGATGCCATGATCAGGTTTGGCAGATAGATAACTGTCTTAAAGAAGCGGGAGCATTTCAGGTTCAATCGCATATCGGAGAACCATGCACCCAGAATCAATGATACGATGATCTGTGGAACAAATCCGAGTACCCACATGATCAGGGTATTTCTTAAATACAACCAGAAGTATCCTCCAGCAAATAATTCCTTGTAGTTATCCAATCCCACGAAGTTCGGTCCGACCTGAATCAGTCCGGAACGGTAGTTCTCATAAAAACTGTTATAGATGGTACTGATCAAAGGAATCAACTGGAAAATAACATAAACAACAACGAATGGAATTAAGAAAATATATCCCCATTTATTGTGTTTTTCAACTTTTCCTCGTCTCTTTGGAGATGTGCTCATTTCTTTTTCTCCCCTTTTTTAGGTATAAAATGTGCCTGCCTACATCCGTAAGCAGGCACATCCAGATTCATGTTACACTATGTACGCCTGTGTGATTAGTGTGTCAACTCAGGGTACTTAGTCTCAACTGCCTGATAGAACTGCTCCAGAGCTGAATCGTAGTCAGCATTGCCATCGAAGTAATCCTTCATAGCGTTCTGGAACTCCTCGTTACATCCCTGATCATAAGATGACAGGTTGCTGAGGTCGATGCTCTCAATACCATCACAGAAGATTGGAAGTGGATTCTGTCCGCCAAGGATAGAATTCTTGAAGCTCTTATCCTTAGAAAGCTTATCCATTGCAGCCTTGTTGTTAGCGAAATCATTATCCTTCTTAACGATATCAGTCATGATAGACTCATCTGTTGTCATCTTCTCAATGATGTCCTTAACAAGTGATGAATTATCTGTGCCATTAGCACCACAGATCCATGTACCACCCCAATAGAAGCTCTGAGGTCCCTTGCAGAGAGCCCAGCCGCCGTCCTTACCAACGGAACCGTCCTTAGCAGCGTTCATAGAGAAGTTGAAGAACCAAGCTGGTCCGAAGTAAGCGAATACGTTACCGTTCTTCATGAAGCCCTTGCTCCAGTCAGAAGACCACAGCTCATATGTAGATGTCTCTTTGTTATCAACCATTTCCTTAGACATGTCAACCCATGTCTTGATGTTCTCATCGATGTTGATCTTGCCATCCTCTACCCACTTAGATGTTACGTTGTTAGAGAATACACGGTATGCATCGTTTACAGATGCTGTTGCAAGATATCCTTTGTCTTTCAGCTTAGCTGCTGCATCCTTGAATGCATCCCAGTCAGAGAAGATCTCCTGAATCTTATCAGGATCGTCTGTACCGAATACCTTCTTAGCGATGTCACGACGGTAGATCATACCAGCCGGGCAAGCCTGCCATGAAGATCCCTTAAGAGCTCCCTTAGAATCTCTTACGATATCCTGTGTGTACTTGTACTGATTTGAAAGTGAATCCTCAGAAACACCAAGATCATTAACAACGTCTACAGTGTAATCAGAGTTAACATACTTCAGTGCGTAATCAGCCTCAACGAGGAACATATCAACCTTGTCATCTGCCTTAGCATCTGCCTGGTTCAGAAGTGCCTGATCCAGTGCCTGCTGATAAGCGTTGTCATCGTTAGCTACCTGAGTCCATTTAACCTTAACATCGCCGATCTGACCTGTCCACTTACCAGTCTTCTTGTATCCCGGATAGTGAGCAATGACACGATCTCTGAACTCCTCGTTCCAAACACGGATGTTAAGAACCTTACCACCGTCAGAAACTTCAGCCTTAGAAGCCTTCTCAGATGTTGCTCCGCTTGTTGCACCACTTGTTGCTTTGTCCTTTGTTGTGTCATCTGATGATCCGCCACAACCTGTTAACATTGTTGCAGCCATTGCTGTACACAGAAGTACACTCAATACTTTCTTTCTCATAAAAAGCCTCCTCTAAATTAAATTGTTTGCTTTATATTTATGCTGCACCCACAGCAGAAATATCATGGTATCACCATTTTGAAATGTAACCATCTTTACGAAAATGATTACGTTGTTTAGGAACGTTCCTTCAACTTTTTTCCGTAAGACCAATATAACACATGTTGGCAAATTATACAAGTATTTTTTTGATTTTTTTATTTTGTTTGTCATATTTGACTACATTTTGTGATGGAAGTATGTCCAACACCACATTATATGGACATTTTTTGTAAAAAAAGAATAGGAAAAGACGAAAAAAATATTTTTTTCTCGTCTTTTCCTACAAAATCCCGACGTCACTTTGCCGCTGTTGTTTATTTTCGGCATGAAATCAGTAAAATATCATAAAATCCCGGTTTTAGTAAACATTTTCGTACAGCAAATCCACGATACGTTTCTATATTATATATGTAAAAACGCGAACGGATCCTCCGGGCTGCTGTTTAAAAACATCATAAACAGGTACGCGGCACGCAGAGACACCAACTCCTCCCTGAGAATCCGCCTTATCTCATCTTTGTCTGCCAGAAAGACCTCAATATCCTCAGTCGCCTCCTGCGCTCCCGGGTTCAGAACACCATCCGCATATCCAAACACCGTCACATCACACTCGTCAGACATTCCCTGGCTCTGTACAAACGGACGCATCAGAACATCGCTTCCCTCCCGGTAAAGCGTAAAGTCCAGTCCGGTCTCTTCCTTCATCTCACGGACAGCCGCCTCCGCAGGATCCTCTCCCGCATCCACAAGCCCCGCCGGAACTTCATATATATAGCCGTTGACCGGGTAGCGGAACTGACGGATCACCACCAGCTTGCCCGGATCCGGACGGTATACCGGATAAATAACGACACCGTCCGCCCGAAGCGTTCCGGTCTCATACATCAGATCTCCGGACTCCCGCCTGGTGGCAATATAATACGGAAAATGAACCCCGTCCCTGCGGACCGCATCGATCTCGTACATATTGAGAAATTTATTGTCTGTCTGGCGTTTCAGCCCTTCCGCATGTGCTTTTCCCATGGTGATCTTACTTTCCTTTCTCTTAAGCTTTCTTGAACCACGCCATAGCGATTACATGCAATACAGATTGATCACACCGAATGTGATCAGCTTATTGCCGGTGTTGTAAGCAAAGCCGCAGTCAATATTAAAGGAGACTGCCTCTCCGTTGGCATCCTGATCCTTGATCATATACTGATAGATTGTAGAGGTGGAACCGGATGAGATATTCTTTGTGGTATCCGCAGCATATACCGCAAAGCTGAATGCATCGACACAGCTGTCTGCCACAAATTCCGTTGCCATATAATAATCACCGTAATCCTGTTTGAAACGATCCTTCCAGGTTGTTCCGTCAGAGCTGCTCTGCTGGGTTTTACCTGTGGATGCCATTTCCAGCGCATGGCGCTGTGCACTGCCGGAGGTACTGTCCGTCATTGCCTCCTTGCCTTTGAAAACACGGAAGGCGTTGACAAAATCACGCATTTCAAACTGCATGGCTGTCATGACCGCGTCATCATAGCTGCAGTTCTTCGGTATGATCAGGTTATCGAGCTTGGAGTTGAGCGTCTTGTCGAAGATCTGAACGCCGTAAACACCGCCCTTTCCCTGATGGTCGACAAATGCATTGACGTAAGCACTGCCTTTATCATACTGATAGCCGGCTTCGTAATCGAAACGGGACATATCGCTGAAGCCGCGTCCCTTCAGAACATCAGCACTGTCCTGCGAAGAAACAAGATCTGCATAGCAGAAATATGCGGAGATCGTAGTCATTCCCACAACCTTATCGGACCGGAACTGTATTTCCACATAGTTGGTATAATCGCCGGACGGGTTATAAATATAGGTGCTGTTTCCCTGCGGGGACTTTCCTGTCTTATCCGGTGCTGCGCCCATTACCTTTTCAACCTCTGCACTCGTCATTCCGAGTGTAATGTTGAATTTGCCAATAGCAAGCGTATTCTCGGCTGCCGTTGTCGGCTTTACATGGTTCGATGTGGTGGTTGCGTTCTGTCCCGGCTTTGCACTCGGGGAAACGGACGGCTTGCTGCTTGGCTTTGCGGACGCTCCCGGTGCCTGTGTGCTGCCCGGTCTGGCAGTTTCATAAATACTTTCCTGATACTCACCACGCGCTTTGACCGTCACCTTGCAGACATATCTCTTCTTACCGCACTTTGCCGTGATCTTTGCCGTTCCCTTTTTCTTACCTTTTACGACACCCTTTTTCGTCACGGAAGCCACTTTCTTCTTAGAGGACTTCCAGGTTACTTTCTTCTTTTTTGTGTTTTTGAGCTTCAGCTTTACCTTCTGCCCGACCTTAATAGTCACCTTTTTCTTATTAAGTTTAATTTTGCCTTTGGCGCTGGCACCTCCCGGAACCATCGTTCCTGTAATGAGCAGCGAGATTGCTGCCAACACTGCAACGCCCTGTTTCCATTTTATTTTTCTCATAATCTGTTCCTTTCTTACCCCGTTCAAAGCAGCACGACTTCTACTTTTCGCGATACTGTCTTGAAGCCTAATATGCATAAAAATCAAATGCCGAAAATGTCAGCTTACTTCCGCTTGCCGTATTGGCGAATCCACACTCGATGCAGAAATCAACCGCTTCATCCTCATATTCTTCCATCAATATATACTTATAGAAATTGGTGGTGGAATCCCGCTCGGCAATCGCATAGGTTACTGCAGAAAACGCATCCGGACTGCCGTATGAAACATACTCGGTCTTCAGGAAGAGCTTCTCTCCATCGTTGTAATTCTGATCAAACCGCGTCTTCCAACTTACGGAACCTTCGTCCATCACATCACTGTTCTTGCTTGCCATATATTCGCTGTGAGCCTGTGCCACACCATTGTCTGTGATCTGCATCAGCCCTGCACCGTGGTATGCACGGTATGCATTCAGATACAGTGCCGTAAGACGCGCCTGATACTTGTTAATGTCATCGGAATATTTGCAGTTCTTCGGATAAAGAAGCGTGTCCATCGATCCCAGACTCTTATCAAAGATCTGTACACCGTATACCGCACCACCTCTCTGGGTATCCGTCATGACATTGATATATTCCTGATCACTTGTCTTTGAATATATCGTGTACTTGTAGGTTTCTACCGCTGTAAAACCGTTCGCTTTCAGTGTAGCAATGCTGTTGCCGGCTGCAGCAACGCCTCCGTAGTTAAAATTCTTCGAGATCGTGGATAACTCGACGAGCTTTCCATCCCTGATCTGAAACTCCACGAGACAGGAGTAATCATTGCCCGGATTGTATATATACGAAGCGTATCCCTGTGGTGAAATGCCTTCATCCACACATTTGCTCCCCAGAATATTCTGCGCATCCTGAAATGACATTCCGATCGAAAGAGAGTACTTACCAATCGTTAATGTATTGCCGGAAGGAGCTGCCGTTGGGGCTGTCGTTGGTTCCTTTGTCGGGTTGACCGGTGCCTTTGTCGGATTTACCGGTGCCTCACTTGCCGGTGCTTTTGTCGGGTTACTTGTCGGATTTACCGGTGTCTCACTTGCCGGCGCTTTTGTCGGGTTGCTCGTTGGATTTACCGGTGCTTCGCTTGCCGGTGCTTTTGTCGGATTACTTGTCGGGTTGACCGGTGCCTCACTTGCCGGTGTTTTTGTCGGGTTACTTGTCGGATTTACCGGTGCCTCACTTGCCGGTGCTTTTGTCGGGTTACTTGTCGGATTTACCGGTGCCTCACTTGCCGGCACTTTTGTCGGGTTACTCGTCGGATTTACCGGTGCCTCACTTGCCGGTGCTTTTGTCGGGTTACTTGTCGGATTTACCGGTGTCTTCGTTGGTTCGCCCGTCGGCTTTGCAGTCGGCACTGTTGTTGTTCCCGGCATTTCTGTTTCATCCGGTTCTACAAAGCTATCCCGCTTCTCCTTCACGATCACCGTACAGGTATAGCTCTTTTTATTAGACTTTGCCGTGATCTTCGCAGTTCCTGCACTCTTTCCACGGACAATTCCCTTTGCCGATACGGATGCCACCTTCTTTTTGGAGGATTTCCAGATGACTTTTTTCTTTGCGTTCTTAAGCTTAAGTGTCACCTTTCCTCCGACCTTGATCGTTACTTTCTTCTTATTCAGCCTGATCTTCGCTTTCGCTCCGGCACTGCCCGGAACGATAATTCCTGTCAATACCAATGCTGCTGCCGTTAAAACGGCAATGCCCTGTTTCCATTTACGTTTTCTCATCCTTTTCCCCTTTCTGTATACGTTTTAATCCTGCTCTTTGCGAATGATATCGGCAAATTTTCCTCCGGTCACCTTCAGAAGATCCTCCGGCTTCAGAATAATCTGTTCTCCCAGTCTGCCGCCGCTGACGATCATTTCCGGCAGATCTGCCGCACTCTCATCAATCACAGTAGGAAACTGCTTCTTCATGCCGATCGGTGTACAGCCGCCGCGGATGTAACCGGTCACCTTGTTGATATCTTTAACCGGCAGCATTTCCACGCTTTTCTCGCCTACGGCTTTTGCCGCTTTCTTCATATCAACTTCTTTATCCACGGGAAGAGCAAACACATAATACTGCCTGCTCTTCCCGATCATTACTAATGTTTTAAAGGACATGTCATAGCTCTGTCCAAGCTGGTCCGCAATTGTGACTCCGTCAATAAACTCCCCGCATTCGTAGGTATTTAACTGATACGGAATCTTCTGGCGGTCCAGTATGCGCATTGCGTTTGTTTTTACTTCTTTTCCCATAGATGCCTCCTGATATCTGTCATTCTGTGATCACGGCGTCAGCCGCTCATTTAAAATTGACTGGGGAATTGCTCCCCCAGTCAAATAATAATCCTATAATCCGTAAAAATCAAATGCTGTAAATGTCAGCTTGCTTCCACTTGTCGTGTTGGCAAAACCACAGGAGATATACAACTTATAATCATCCGGAATATAGAAGGTGTCTCCATTTTTATTTGTCACTTCTTCCATCAATATATACTGATAGAACTTCGTTGTGGATCCCTGTTCGGAGACCGCATAGGTGACTGCCGAAAATGCATCCGGGCTGCCATAGGATACATACTCTGATTTGCACAATGGATCACCATATGCGTCATTAAAACGATCCTTCCAGCTTTCAGAGCCCTCATCCATCACATCGCTGTTGACCTTTGCCATATACTCGCTGTGTGACTGAGCAGTCGCATTATCTCCTAAATTCAGAAGACTTTCGATTCCATGATAAGCACGGTATGCATTCAGATACAGTGCGGAAAGTCGTGCCTGATATTTATTAACTGCATCAGAATAGGTACAATTCTTTGGATACAAAAGTGAATCCATCGAACCAAGTCCCTTATCAAAGATCTGAACACCGTATGCCTTCTTATCTCTCTGTTTATCTGTCATTACATTGACATATGCATCATCTGTTGTCTGGCTGTAGATCGTGTACTGATAAGTACTCATCGACCGGAAACCATTCGATGTCAATGTACTAAAACTGTCGCCGGATGTCAGGATATCTCCGTAACTAAAATTCTTGGAGATCGTGGACATTTCAACCACCTTACCATCACGGATCTGTACCTCAATCAGGCAGGAATAATCTCCGCCCGGATTGTAAACATAGGACTGGTTGCCCTGTGGAGATAAGCCCTCATCAACTGTTCCAACTACCATCACTTCATTGACCTGTGCAAGTGTCATTCCAAGATACAGAGAATACTTACCAACCTTGAGAATTGGTGATTTTACAGGTGCCGGTGTGACAGTCGGTGTGACCATCGGAGTCACGGTTGGTGCAACAGTTGGAGTTACTGTCGGTTTCACTGTTGGCGTTGCTGTCGGTTTCACGGTCGGCTTCACCGTCGGTGTTGCTGTCGGTTTTACTGTCGGCTTCACCGTCGGTGTTGCTGTCGGTTTTACTGTCGGCTTCACCGTCGGTGTTGCTGTCGGTTTCACTGTTGGCTTCACTGTTGGCGTTGCTGTCGGTTTCACTGTCGGCGTTGCTGTCGGTTTCACTGTTGGCTTCACCGTCGGTTTTACTGTCGGCTTCACTGTCGGTGTTGCTGTCGGTTTCACTGTTGGCTTCACCGTCGGTTTTACTGTCGGCTTCACTGTTGGCGTTGCTGTCGGTTTCACTGTTGGCTTCACCGTCGGCGTTGCTGTCGGTTTTACTGTCGGCTTCACCGTCGGTTTCACTGTCGGCTTCACCGTTGGCGTTGCTGTCGGTTTCACTGTTGGCTTCACCGTCGGTGTTGCCGTTGGCGTTGCTGTCGGTTTCACTGTTGGCTTCACCGTCGGTGCCACAGTTGGCGTTGCTGTCGGTTTCACCGTTGGTATTGGCGTTGGATCCGGTTCCGGTGCCGGGGTGATAGTCGGTGTTGGTGTTGCTGTCGGTGCTGCCGTCGGCTCCGGCGTTGGTGCCGGTACCGGTGTCGGCGTTTTCGTCGGCTCTGCCGTCGGTGTTTTCGTTGGTTCTGCTGTCGGTACCTTTGTTGGCGCTGTGGTTGGCATCTTCGTCGGTACTGCCGTCGGCGTTTTCGTTGGTGCCGGGGTCGGTGCCTTCGTTGGCGCTGTGGTTGGCATCTTCGTCGGTACTGCCGTTGGCGTTTTCGTCGGTGTCGTGGTCGGTGTCTTCGTTGGCGCTGCCGTCGGTGCCTTCGTTGGTGCTGCGGTTGGCATCTTCGTCGGTACTGCCGTCGGTGCCTTTGTCGGTGCTGTGGTCGGCATCTTCGTTGGTTCTGCCGTCGGTGCCTTTGTCGGTTCCGTAGTTGGCTTCTTCGTTGGCACTGCCGTCGGTGCCTGCGTTGGTACCGGTGTCGCTACCTGAACCCAGTTTGCCATGTAATATGGATAGCCAATACTTCCCTTCTCGATCGTCACGGTCATCTGCGGCTCTGATAAGTTACTGCCGGTCCATCCGATAAACTGATATCCTGCGCGTTCCGGAATCGGAAGTGTAAAGTCCTCCGTTTCAACCGTGAACTTATCCGGTCCCTTGTGTACGCCCCACTCTCCGCCGTTTAAGTTGTAACTGATCGAATATACATCTGCTGTCCATACCGCCTTATAATACTTATCACCGGTAGTCTCACTACCCTTCACAGCAATCACATCCTGCGGAGTGTCACCGTTATCTCCGATCCAGCCCTTAAAGGTATAACCGGCTCTGGTTGGTTTCTGATAAATATAAGCTTCCTTCTCGATCGAATAACTCTCCGGTGCCGACCAGTTTGCATCAAACGTGCCACCGCCCAGATCATAATGGATCGTGTATTCAACAGGCTTCCATGTTGCCTTAAAAGTCACATCACCCGCCGGCATTTTCGTTATATCCGCCCATGGAGTTCCATCGGAATCAACCCAGCCTTCACAGGTGTAGCCCTCTCTTGTCACGTCCGGAAGATCAATACTCTGTCCATATGGAACGCTCTCCTGAAGATAAGATGCCCCGTCCTTGGTGGCACCGTTTAAATCCCACTTTAACTGGTAAGATGCTCTCTTATAATAAAACCTCGCAACTGTTTTACCGTCCGCTTTTACGGACACTTTCTCGTTTCGTTCGGTGTCCGGCACAAAGCCGGGTTGGGGACTGTCAGACGCCGTTACTGTCGTCTCTGCCTGAGCCATCCCGATTCCCTCCTGTACTCTGGTTGGCTCATCTTCGTAATTGCCGTCAAAATCTGCCAGGAAATATGCCGCCGTATAAACGGTGCTTCCCGGAGAAAACTTCCATTCCGCACGAAGTGACGTTGTGGACGTTACCTGCCGGTCAAAATCATAGATAACAGTGTCGCCGCTTTCCATATCATCGACATACCAGCCCTTGAAGGTCCAGTCGATCTTACCCGGAGTAAATTCCGGACATTCCGCTTTCTTTCCCTTGCGGACGATCTGCTTGTCAATGTTCTTCATCAAGGTATTGTCTTCATCCCAGAAGCTGACCGTATAGTAATCGATCGTGATCTTACGGTTATGACCGGTTACCTCAACATCCTCATCGGTATCTTCCAGTGTCTCTCCATCGTACACATAAATATCGTATGTTCCGTCCTCCACACTCATACTGTCCTCAAATGCACTTGCACCCTGCTTCTTGAGGTAATAGCTGTTCTCGGATTCCGACCATACTTCTCCGTCCTTCTTCGTCGTAATCTGCACGGTGGACAGAAACGGTACTGCTGTATCGGAAGGCTCAGGAGTCTGAATATCCGTTGCAGACGGCGTCTGTGTCGGAACGCTCGTCTCCGTTGCAAACGGTGTCTTCACAGGATCTGGTGTATTAATCGGCTCCGGTGTCTGAATGTCCGTTGCAGACGGTGTTTTAATTGGCTCCGGTGTCTGAATGTCCGTTGCAGACGGTGCTGTGCCGGTCGGCTGACCGGACGCCGTTCCCGCAGATACCCCCGGTTTTGCAGATGCAGCAGGACTCTTGACCGGTGCTGACGCAGTCGGACGCTGGGAATTACGCGGAGCCAAAGGCTGATTGCTTCCGTTCGTTGCCTGTGGTGCATTCGTCTGTGGCGCAAATGAATAAACATCTGCCGATGCCTGCACATTATTCTTCCTGACTGTTACGCGGCACTTCAGAGTCTTCTTCCCTACCTTTGCCTTGATCACAGTCTTTCCTGCCTTCTTGCCCTTGACAACTCCCTTTTTGGTGACAGAGGCAATTTTCTTTTTGGTGCTGGTCCATTTTACTTTCTTTCCGCCGGCATTTTTCACACGCAGCCTTATCTTTTTTCCCACCCGGATCACAGCCTTGCTCTTGTTAAGCTTCGGCTTTTTGGCTGCCAGTGCAGCCCCGGGAACATCGACACATGTCACCATCATTGCGAATGACATTGCCCATGCAGCCGCCTTCAATACCTGTTTGTTTCTCTTCATTCCTTACACCTCATTTTCTAATATAATCTCCCTTGACGAAAATCATTTCGTAACATTATACAGATATTAACATAATATAGTATATCAGCATTTTTTTCAATATTTTTAGAGTTTTTGCATAATTTTTATAAAATACGCCATACTATTTCATGCAACAATCACAATGGTGTCACGAGAAATTCTCCTGACCGAATCATTATCACTTAGAAAAGAGGTATAATTATGGCAAAAAATTCATCAAATTCGACAAATGCTGACAATAGCTACAATTCTTCCAAGAATGCCGGCAACGCTTCAAACACAAGCAATGCTTCAAACACCTCAAACAAGAGCTCAAACAAAATGAAGAACAGCAGCAAGAACACAACCCGAAACTGCCACACTTCCGACGAGTCTGACCGCTATTAATCCGGTCTGTTTCCGAAGCAACGCATTGATTTTTTTGGGGGCTTCATGCCCCCTTTACATAATGTTGAGATCAGGGGGCGGTCCCATGAATTATCGCGTGATATCAGAAAAAACGTTAAACGAATATCTTCAGGAGGCGGATACTTTGCTGATCGATCTTCGCAGCCGCAGTGATTATGAAAACCGGCATATTCCCGGTGCTGTCCGGCTGGACTGGGAACGTGCCGTTAGCGAATTTCCATCACTGCTCAAGGACTACGAAGCCGCTCACAACAGGCTGCCGGCGCACATCGTTCTTTACTGTGATTCCGGTCATATCAGCCTTATCACGGCAAGAGATCTTGCAGTCCGCGGCTACACGGTCATGAGCTTAAACGGTGGTTTCCACCGCTGGCACGGCACCGCCGTCTCTTGAAAATATCATGCCGTTCTGCTAAAATTTTTGCGGAGGTCCGCCTCTTTGCAACAATTTATTCAGAACGGAGATTACCATGGATAGTTTTATTTTCAGTATAAACGCAACTGTACCAATCTTTGCCATTATGATACTTGGCAATATTTTTAAACGCATCGGGATTATCGATGATCATTTTGCATCAGTCGCAAACCGTTTTGTCTTCAAGGTCTGCCTGCCATGTCTTGTTTTTCTGGATCTGGCTGGCACAGATATCCGGCATCATTTTGATGTGAAATATGTCGGATTCTGCTTTGTTGCCACTCTTTTTTCGATCCTGTCGGTATGGATCGTTGCGAAGCTTACTCTGAAGGACAAGCATTCGGTCGGTGCCTTCGTGCAGGGTTCTTACCGCAGCAGCGCCGCCATTCTCGGCGTTGCCTTTATCCAGAATATTTACGGCAGCTCCGGCATGGCACCGCTTATGATCATCGGCTCTGTGCCGCTGTACAATGTTTTCGCCGTGATCGTTCTGACCTTTGAAAGCGGACACACCGGCACAGACTCCTCCGCCAATATCCGCAAGGCATTTATCAATATTCTGAAGAATCCGATCATCATCGGCATTGTCCTGGGACTCATCGCATCCTTTATCAACCTGCCGCTCCCGGGCATTGTAAGCAAATCCATCAATAATCTTGCCGTCATGACCTCTCCCCTTGCGCTGATCTCGATCGGTGCAAGCTTCGAGGGTAGAAAGGCACTGGCAAAGCTGAAGCCGACCTTTGCGGCCTCCTTCATGAAGCTTTTGGGCTGGGCAGCAATCTTCCTTCCGACCGCAGTATTCTTAGGTTTCCGCGATCAGGAGCTGATCGCACTTCTGATCATGCTTGCCTCCCCATGTACGCCCGCGGCATATATTATGGCAAAAAATATGGATGGTGACGACATACTTGCTTCGAGCATCGTGGTCGCCACCACCCTGTTATCTTCGGTCACCCTGACCTTCTGGATCTTCCTGCTCCGTCTGTTGAGCCTGATCAGTTAATGTCGGGAATTCACCTATAATATTTCTTATGTCCCGATTATTTGAAATATAATTTTGCCTGCCAAGGCACTTGAAAATCCGTGAACTCTGTCTAAAAAATTGTCTTGTCACTGACGGATTTTGAAAAGTCTAATTGCTTTGCTGCTTTGATATTTGATAAACGCATCCTACCGTACGCGCCCCGAGGTGGGATTCAGGTGTTTCGAAAGGCACTTGCACCCGCCGGTACTTACGCCCCAAGTTTCACAAATACATATTTATAATTTAGTGAATGCTTGGGGCGTTATGTACCGTTGCGTGGTGCAGTGGTAGCGGGAGCGTGCCGTCCGAAATAGCTGAGCCCACCTACGGGGCTTGATCGTTCGGATACGTATTTATCAAAGCATTGCAAAGCAAAGACTTTTCGGAAATCCTACTGATCTGCGTCAATTTTTTAGACAGAGTCCACGGATCAATTTGTTTTACGAGGCAAAATTATCATTTACCTTACAGAACATAAGAAATATTATAGGAATGCTCCAAGCTTCATCCTGGGAAGACCGAAGCATGGGAGCATTCCTTATTTCATGAGTTTATTTAGTTTGTCTGCCTGCGCGAAGCTGCTCATCTCATAGAGCACCAGCACTTCATCGGCAGGATTTTCTTCCATGTAATTGCTGACCGACCTCTTGAAGTACCGCAGATCGATCATCCGGATCTGCGCATAATCCTTCATCAGAAACGGGACCATGCTGTTTGCGAAGGAGTCCTTGAAGATCACGAGTGTTCGGTCGTTATCCGGATTTTTCATCCGGATATCCACTTCGCCGTAATTGCCGCCAAAATAAACAGCATACTTATCTTTTTCGTTCTTTTTTGCCGTGTCGTAGACGGCATCGATTTCTTTTCCATCACAGGTAATCTCCGCCTCCGGCAGATTCTCCGGCAGTTCGATCGTGTCAGGCACGGCATCGCTGTCGAGTGCCTTGGAATAAAGGGTGCCATAAAAGGCATCGCTAAATTCTTTAATATCAAAGTTCTTATAGGAGGCTGCCTTTCGTCCGACGGATTCTGTGTATGCCTTATATCCCACATATGCGCCGTACTGCGTCCAGTGATGGTCAGTCCGGTAATACACCTGCGTTTCCCCGGAAGAGTCCTGCACACCGGCTCCCTTCTGCTGCTTCCGGATTTCCTTCATGTCCTTCCGGATATCCACAAGCTTCACATTCTGTAGCGTCTCCTTTGCCGTTTTGTACATGGCATCCGCATCATACAGGGAAGCATGCTCCGGCAGCTTATCCTTCAGGATCTGTCCCGGCGATGGCACAAGAAGTGCTGTCACCTCTGCATCTTTGCTTAAGGACGCCAGACGATTGACAAACCGCAGATTCTGAAAATAATCTGTCCGGGAAATATTCTGATTCATGATTTTTTCAAAATAATAATGATCTTTTCCGAGGTAGACCCCGCCGACATCCTTCATGCCAATTCCCTTTTTAACTGTTGTGGAAAGTGCCGTCAGCCAGTCTCTTCCCGGAAACTGATCGTTGAATGCATCCGTCAGCTCCTGCTGAACCTCTCCGGTCATCACATCCTCCGGCACCAGCTTCGGAAACTGTGTCAGATATCGGTTCTCATTATCCGAATATTCTCTGTGTCCCGCTGTGACGGTCACAATTCCGCCAATCGCAAGTGCTGCGACAAAACAAACTACAAATATAATATCTTTTTTCTTCATGATCGATCCTCATTGTGCCGCTTCTGACACGGCATATTGATAATAAATCCGGCTGTTATTCTCTTCATTCCGGACATATTATCCTGAAATTACTTCTGTTCGTCCCAAGATCACTTGTGTCAGAAACGAAAATATAAAAATGGATTGTAGCTTCCACTGACAAGGAGTGCCACACTGATCAGAAGCAGCACTGCAAGCCCTGCCGCACGAAGCACGTACACCAAACGCTCGCCGCCTGCCGGAAATCTCTGACCCGTTACGGTGCAAAGCCATGTACACACGCTCCGCACTGCCTTTTTCGGAAGCTGTGTGCTTCCGATCACCAGAATAAGAAGCAGCCAGCCATAGCTTTGCCAGTAATAAGCGGCGATTCCATTACCTGCCGCTACGTTGACACCAAACATGCTCTGCAGATACGAAAACAATACACTCATATCATCGCATGCAAACACCGCCCAGCCAAGCACGATGAAAAACAGTGCATAGATATGCCGGAAAATCTTCGGCCACCTCCCCATTTCCCGCAGTAAAAACAGCTTTTCCACAAGAAGCAGAACGAAGAAATAAAGTCCCCACAGGATAAAATTCCATCCGGCACCATGCCACAAACCGGTCAAAAACCACACCACCAACAGATTAAAGATCTGGCGGATCGTTCCTTTACGGTTGCCTCCCAGCGGAATGTACACATACTCCCGAAACCAGGTTCCAAGCGTCATATGCCACCGCCTCCAGAACTCGGTAATGCTCCGGGACAGATATGGATAATTGAAGTTCTCCGGAAAACGAAAGCCCAGAATATGTCCGAGTCCGATCGCCATATCCGAATAACCGGAGAAATCAAAATATATCTGAAAGGTATAGGCGATCGCACCGAGCCATGCCGCCGACATACTCATGTCGCTCTGCGACAATACTGATATCTGCGACCACAGATCACCGATCTGATTGGCAAGAAGAACCTTTTTGGCAAGCCCAACAATAAACCGCTGTGCACCGTATGCACGCTCCTCCCCGCTTCCCCTCCGGTTCCGGATCTGCTCTGCCACATCGCTGTAGCGCACGATCGGACCGGCGATGAGCTGCGGGAACAGGCACACATACATGCCAAAATCAATGATATTATGCTGTACCTCAACCTTTCTGCGGTAAACATCAATCGTGTAGGAAAGTGTCTGAAATGTATAAAAGGAAATACCGATCGGAAGTGCCAGCTTCAGAAGCGGCAGTGGATGACCCGTCAGCGTTCCCACACTCTCCAGCACAAAATCCGTATATTTGAAGAAACAAAGGATTCCGATATTGACAACAACCGACAGCATAAGCACCCATTTGCGGTACTGCGGTTTCTCCCGGCGGTCAAGATATTCCATGACGATTCCGTTGGCGTAATCAAACACCGTGGAAAACAGCATGATCACGATATATCTCGGCTCTCCCCACGCATAGAAAAACAAACTCGCAATAAACAAAAAGAAATTGCGGAATCTCACCGGGCAAAGTGCATATACTGTCAGCACCACCGGCAAAAATCCGCAAAGAAACACCATACTGCTAAAAACCATTACTTCTGCCCCTTATATCTACTTAATCTGCGCGATCTTTCCGACGAGATACGCATTACGTGTCATCGAGATATTGTTGATAAAGATCACATCCTGTACGTTATTCTTCGTGGCAAGCTTTGATACGCTTCCCTTCCAGTAACGATAATCAACAACATAAATCTTCTGATAATGATCCGCAAGATACGGAATAAACGCATTACCGTAGGACTCCTTCACAACGACACAGCTTGATCCATCCTTGATCTTCTTATTATGAATCACCGTGTATGGATTATCTCCGGCAAGAAACGCACAATATTTCAGCTGCACGCTGTATTTCTGACCATTGGCGATCACGGAGGTCTTGTAGCTGCCTCCATTCTGATCGTGGTATGTCATCGTCATTTTGTCATGATCAACCGGGAAATATGCTTTCACCTTGTCCTTTTTCAGCGTCTTGCTGCGGTTGGTATCCAGATAAAACGATCCCAGAAAGCTCCCGAAATTCTCCTGCTGATACTCGGAAAGCTCATGTGCTGTAAGTCCCTTGGCATCGCAAAATTCACGATACGCATAATAAGCCCCTCTGCTTGTCCAGTGATGATCCGTCCTGAAATAAATATATTCCTGCCGGTGGCTCATCATTGTATCATACAAAGGCACTGTCTTCACCTGATGATTCATCTTTTTATAAATGGAATGAATAGATTTCTTCTGATCGGAAGAATTGACCCTGGAGGTCTTATTATCCGGAAAGGTGATTCCCATACTGGTCGGTACAACCAGATCGTAAACATCTGCCTTTCCCTTCAAACGGGAGGCCACGGTGTTGACAACAGAGGCATAATTTGACGCAGATTTCTCCACATAATTGTACAGCTCATAGGCACTTCCGCCCAGCTTTACAGTGCCTCCAAAGCTCTGCAGCTTCGCATCCGATGTGATCTTTGCATATGACTTCTTTGTTCCGGCACTATTCCCGTTCTTATTCTCCTCGGCTGCCGCCTCTGCAGGCTTACTGCTCTCATTGACCGTGATCTCTCTCACACTGTCGGATGTATCACTGCCAGCACGGTTCGTGGAATTTCCGGCACCACATGCTGTGGTGCTGACAATACACGCCACTGTAATCATACAAAGTGCAAAAACTTTTCTCATTTCATTCCTCCGCCGAAACACATAGGTATCCTACTTCTTGCCTTTTAACTGTTCCCGGATCACACTGCCCGCCGTATCCTTGTCAGAGCATACACATGCGACGATGTATTTTCCGCTCTGAAGAATCACTGCATCATCGATCTTCTTGGCTTCCTTAGGCAGATAATCCTGAAATGACTGCTGCATATCCGTCAGATGCTGCTGCACATTCTCAATCTCCGGATCCATCCGGCTCTCGTCGTTCACTGTCATGATCAGCAGTTCATCCGCACTGGTTCCCTCCCCCATGTAAAGCACAACCTTCGTCTTATCCGAAGCGGTGGTGATCATACTCTGCGTTACAGAGTCGTCCATCTTCTCAAGTGTTGTATCAAAAGGCACCTTCTCAAGAACGGTTTCGGCAAACGCATCTATGTCTAACGTCTCCGCATCCTTCTTCTGACCGCTCTCCCCAGCTTTGTCGCTGTGACTGCTGTGATCCTCAATGCCGGTCGGCGAAGAAGCCGTTGTATTTATTTCCATTTTAAATGCCCAGATTGAAACTGCCAATACAAATACACTGCATACAAACAGCACATATAGCTGTTTCTTATCCTTCTGTTCAACCATGGTAACCCTCATTTCGACCTTTATCATTCGTGCTGAAAACAAAGCACCAATATGATTATATAATCGACATTTCCCATAAGTCAATAGATTTTCTCTTTTTTGCCATGGAAATGTATCCCGCTTCAAAATCCCATCATTTCTGCCCGGTGATCCGCTCCAGTGCCTCCTGCGGAAGCCTTGTATGGCAGGCAATATTCAGGACACTTTCCGTCTCATTGGCAGCATTAAAATACCACATTGCCGCCTCCGCCGGTTCACCCTGTTCCTCATAGTATGTACCCAGTTCACAGCACAGCTCCGCGCAGCCGCCCATCGCGACTCCACGCAGTGCATAGGTGAAAAAGTGTGCCACATCCTTCTTAAGCCGGTAAATATGTGTGAGCACGCAGACCGCTTCAAGAATCTCATCGTCTGTTCTGCCGTTCTGCTCAATACTCTCCAGAAAGCTCGCCTCCGCATCCAGAAAATCCTGCTCACTGCCGGCAATAAACAGCTCCATCGCATACATATGATGCAGCTTGGCAGACAGCGTGATTCCCTTGTCATGCAGCCGCTTCAGTGCCGTCAGATCCCTGCCGCCATGATTATGCTCCGGCTTATGAATGATCTCGATCTCACTGTCAAAGACCACCGGATCCAGCCGCAGCGTTTCATGGATCGGATCGATCCAGGTAAAGGAACGCAGCCTGCGATACAGCTTTGGACGAAGCTCCCTTTCAAAGTTACCGGTCGTATTGCATTCGCCCATATCATTGCAGTAATACATCTGCACGATCTCAATCTCCGGAAGCAGCGCTTCTTTAAGCTGCCGCAGCTTCTCCCGGTTCGCCTCATCCAGATACTCATCCGCATCTGCCGTATATATGTAATCCATCTGTGCCTTGGACGCCGCAAAATTTCTTGCTGCCGCAAAATCGTCGATCCATGCAAAATCATAGATCTTATCGGTATATTTTGCCGCAATTTCTTTGGTGGTATCCTGCGATCCGGTATCCACGATAATGATCTCATCCATCAGATCCGCCATAGAATCCAGACAGCGTGCCAGCACATTCTGTTCATTTTTCACGATCATACATAAACTGAAGGTTGCCATTTTGTCTCCTCTCCGCTCTTAGCGTCACAGGTCTCCGGTCACACAAACATCATCACAAGCTCCGCAACAAATGCTGCCGCGCAGGCACCGACTGCCACCTGCAAAAGCCCCTTCTTCCGAAATGCCAGCACCAGTGCTGCAGCCGTTCCGACACTGCCGGAGATGATCGATCCGGTCGAGGTAAAGATCGCCGGAAATGTCATGGCTCCGAGCACCGCATACGGCACATAAAACAAAAAGGAACGGATAAACTGATTCTCCATTTTGCCACGGCAGAGGACAAACGGGATCATACGGATCAGATAGGTCACACCGGCTGATATTGCCAGGTAAATAAAAAACTTCATCGTATCCATCGCTTAGCCCTCCTCTTCTTTCACCGGATACAGCCATGCTCCCAGAGCGGAGGCTGCCACAGCACAGATAATGATCACAAAGCCGGAGGATATATGACGAAACACCGGAATCCACCGGAAGCAACAACTCATCGCCACCGCCACAAGAATGACCTTCAGACACGCGGCATCCTCTCTTGCCTGCGGCAGAATGATCGCAAGGAACATACCGTAGATTGCGATTCCAAGTACATCACTGACCATCGCCGGCAAAACTCCGCCAAGCAGTGCACCGAACAGCGTTCCCGCCTGCCAGCCGATAAACGGAAGACTGATCAGTCCGTAAAAATACCATTTACCAACCTCGCCCTTACGGCTGGACGCCACACCGAATATCTCATCCGTAATTCCGTAGCTTATCGCGAACCGGTGCGGCAACGTCATCGACCTGTCCAACTTCTGGGACAGCGAAAGCGACATCAGCGCGTAGCGCAGATTGATGATAAATTCCGTCAGTGCCATTTCCATATAAGCACCACTCGCGGCCATGATATCCAGACCGGCAAACTGACCGGCTGAGGTCAGATTCATCACCGAGATCAATAACGCCTGCCACCACGTCATTCCGACAGACACCGCCATCAGTCCGAATGTAAAGCTGACCGGTACATATCCCATAGCAATGGGGATGCCGTCACGCATCCCCCTCTTAAAATCATTCATTGTACGTTATCCCCGCCCCTTTGCGGGTCCCTTCTCTATATTTGTCCACACAAGGCATATTTCAATACTGCAAAAGCCTCACGTACATACATGTTGGGAACTGTATACCATTTTACACCTGTTCCCATTCCCTGTACATGGGTAAACCCCTTTTTCTTTGCAATACGGGTTGCCCGGAAAATATGAAACTGATTGCTTACGATCACTACCTTTGCCTGTGGATCCGAAATCTTATCCCTGCTGTACTGCAGGTTCTGATCCGTGTTGACCGACTTATCCTCAAGGATCAGCCGCTCCTTTGCAATGCCAAGCTCTGTCAGATATGTATACATTGCCTGCGCCTCGCTGATATCCTCACCCGGTCCTTTCCCGCCGGAAAGCACTGCACGCGTTTTCGGATTGTCATTCAGATAGCGGTACGCCTTCCGGATCCGTTTCTCCAGATTATACGACGGTTTCGCGCCATTCACACGCGCCCCCAGCACGATCACATAATCAGCTCCGGCATCCGGCTTGCTCCCGCCGTAGCCGATCAGTATCCCCTCAACGACTACAAACACAAGCGTGCCCACACCGATTACCGCAAGCAGAGTATGGTGCGCCCACACCGGCAGATGGTGTCCCTGTCTGTCAAGCAGATACCATAGAATATCACCGCCGATCAGGACACCGCCTGCAAGCAGCCAGAACCATGTAAATGTATTGTTCATCCCAACCATTGTGATATACATGATAAAATATCCAATGCATATCACACCCAGAATAAATACTATTGTCATCCAGATCCGATTCCTTTTCATAACGTTCTCCTAATTACTGTCCGCCGGTCACATCTTCCTGTGTGGTTTCCTGTCCCACATCCTCATAATTATTATCCTGAGACGGCTTCTGCGGCTTGGCTGTCGCTGCGCTGCTGCCATCTCCCTGGCTATTATCATCCGGTGTGGACGGCTCCGTTCCATCGTCCTTCTGTGGCGCATCTGTCACAGCAGGCTCGGTGCTGGTCGTCTCGTTTTCCGTTGATGTTGCACTTGGATCGATCGTCTCCTTCGGTGCCTTTGTCGCCCTTGTGTCATCACCGGTTGTCTGATATTTGTCACCGGTGTTGTCCGAGCTTCCGGTATCATATACGAAGTCCGCATATTCCATACCGCTATGCAATTCTCCCATAAACTCATGCCAGATGTAAAGCGGATATGTGCTTCCGTACAGATTACTTACCGCTCTCGGATTATCGTAGCCAACCCATACCGCGGTCGAATAATACGGTGTATAACCACAGAACCAGCCATCCTTCTTATCACTGGTCGTTCCGGTCTTACCGGCGCATGCCATATTGCTGAGCTGCTTGCCGGCTGCGGTACCGCGCACCAGAACACCCTTGAGGATATCCGTCATCGCTTCCGCTGCCTCCGGCTTGTAAACCTGCTTCTGCTTTGTGAGCTTATTCATATTGACGATCACATTGCCATCGTAATCTGTAATCTTCTTGATACAGGTTGGATTGCGGAACTTTCCGTTGTTGGCAAGTGTCGCATAGGCAGATGCCATCTCTACGGTGCTTGCTCCATTGGTCAGTCCACCAAGGGATGCCGCAGGCACATAGTCACTGTCAACGATCTTGGAGAAATTCATCTTCTTGACATAGCTGAGGCCTACCGCCGGTGTCATCTCCTGAAATAAGCGCCATGCGACAACGTTCTTGGACTTCTCAACCGCTGTGCGAAGCGGAATCTTGCCGAGATAACGTCCATCCGCATTTCGCGGACCATCCTTGAAATAGGTGTCATCCACAATACTGTTGGCAGTATAACCACGCTCCAGTGCCGGTGTATATACCGCAATCGGCTTGAAGCAGCTTCCCGGCTGGCGATAGCTCTGGAAACCACGGTTGATCGTATACCCGGTCGTCGATTTCTGCTTACGTCCGCCAACGATCGCCACAACCTTACCGGTCTTATTGTTGATACAGGTTGCCGCTCCCTGCATGGCATAAACACCCTTTGTCTTCTCCGTGAAGGAAGAAAGCTGTTCATTGACCGCCTTCTGCAGCTTCGCCTGTATCTTCTTATTCAGTGTCGTATAAATATTATATCCTGCCGTATGCAGTAACTTGTAGCATTCCTCGTACATGTCCTTATACTCTGCATCATAGCTGCTCCGATCCGCATCTGAAGAAAACTCATACCGGAATTCAAAGCCCTGCTTCTGCATCAATGCCTTGGTAGCACAGCTTACCGCATAGGTCGTCAGATAATTCTGATTCTTGATCTCCTTCGCCGGATTCATCACGATATCCGAATAATACGCATCGCTGTATTCCGCAGAGGAGATAAACTTCTGGGACAACATCTGATCCAGAATACGGTTCTTTCTCTTGATCGTATTGTCAAAATGCTCCAGCGGATCGTAGCTCTGCGGACGGTTCGGGATCGAGCAGACAAATGCCACTTCAGCCAGACTCAGCTCTGACGCCGACTTACTAAAGTAGCCGCGGCTCGCTGCCTCAATTCCGTAATAGCCATTTGCGAAGAATACATTGTTGATATAAAATTCCAGAATCTGATCCTTGGAGTACTTCTTCTCCATCTCCGTGGCAACGAAGATCTCCTTGACCTTACGGGAATATGACTTATCCGTGTACGGCAGATAGTCCGTAAAAATATTACGGGCCAGCTGCTGGGTAATCGTACTTGCACCACGCGTCGCATCCTGTCCCCTGAGCTTATTCATAAACAGGGTGATACCTGCGCTGACCAGTGCCTTCGGATCGTAACCGGCATGCTTATAGAAATCACGATCCTCCGTTACGACAAATGCATCCTTTACATACTGTGGAATCTTGTCGAAGGTCAGGTAGTAGGAATCATGATCACCTTTGAGTTTTGCCAGAACCTTGCCATTGGAATCATAAATAAAGCTTGCCTCGGAGGATTTAAAGGTATCCTCGGAAGAGGCAGCGATCATCTTCTTCGCCTCTGCCTGCCACTTGAGCAGTGTGTTGCCGTATTTGAAATAAAACAGTGCCACCACCGCCAGAATTACTAACAGGATCAACAAAAAAAGTATCTTAAAAAACAAGCGAAGCTTTGGATGCTTCTTCTTGCGCTTTGTCTTTCCGGTCTTTCCTGACGATGCCGCCGCTGCCGGTCTCTTTCCGACGGAACCGGATGCGCTTCTTCCGGAACCCGTGCCATAAGAAGCAGAACCTCTGCCTGTACCGTAGGAAGCTGTGCCGTGTCCCGTTCCGCGGGAGGCTGCACGCCCTGTACCATATGAAGTTTTGCTTCTCCCTGCAGAGCCGTTTGCTGCTCTGCCTCTTTCTGAATAATTCATACTTTTATCACGCCTTTCTAATGTGGTTATCATAGCATATTTTTTTCTAAAATGCATCATTATCAGGTGGTTTTCATAAATTCATAAGATTCTCGTAAATGGTATTTCGACATCTTTTCGATTCCCGTGTATATTTTTCGGCAATCCGGCAAAAATCTTCATGTCGACAAATAAAAAGCGAAAGGATTTTATTATGTATCGTATATCAGACAAGAACAAAAACACAAAGAAAGTGCGCTGGGTCCTTCTGGAACAGCTTCCAACCATATTATCACCAAAAATGCTGATTTTAGTTTTCCTGTATGCCATGGCGTTTACCCTTCTTCTGCTGGGTCTGCGCATTCTGCATTTTGAAACTTCACTGTCCGGGACTATGACCACACTTACATCAACCGCCGACCACGCAAACACCTCGGTTCTATACCGGCAGGAATCTGCAGAAACGATCCAGCAGGGTATTGCCTCCCGGGTCATCCGCCTTCATGTCATCGCAAACAGCGACACAGCCGAGGATCAGGCACTCAAGCTGAAAGTACGTGATTCCATTATCAAAAACCTGCAGAGCAGTCTGTCCGAAACAGCCTCCGTCCGGGATGCCCGCCGCCAGATCATCGCCCGGATCCCGAAGATCCAACAGAAAGCACAGGAAACAGTCGCCGGAGCGGGCTATGGCTACCCGGTCAAAGTCACTCTCGGCAATCAATATTTTCCGGTGAAGGATTATGGCGATCTGCGTTTTCCTGCCGGCAATTATGAAGCACTCTGTGTCCGGATCGGCTCCGCAGCCGGTCACAACTGGTGGTGCGTCCTGTTCCCAAGCCTGTGCTTTGTCGATGAGACCCACGCTGTTGTCCCTGACGACTCCAAGGAAAAGCTTCAGGATTCTCTTTCACAGGAGGAATACGAGTCTCTTGAAATACATTCTGCCGCCTGCGACTGGATCACTGACAAGCTTCGCTGATTGTTCGACGGAATCACAGAATACATTTTAGGGGATGTTTTCTCTCTATGATCAGCTTGCAACAGCTCCATCACCGGATCGAACATCCCCTTCCGAACTGCACTGGACATTCCATGTATCTTCCCGTACAATAGGGGTAACCCAAATACAGAAACGAGGATTGTCATGAAAGAAAATGTACTGATCTCCATTACCGGCCGCCATCTGACCGACGAGGATGAAAATACCATCGAGACAAAGCAGCCCGGCAAATATGCTTATTTCCGGGGCAAGCATATTATACGCTATGAGGAATATCCGGAGCTTGAGGACGATGTCCCTCCGATCGCGGTGCCATGTATGCTTAAGCTCGATGCCAATAATGTGGTTCTGACCAAAAAAGGGGACACACCGATGAAAATGCATTTTTCACCGGGCATCTCCCACAACACCCTTTATCAGACACCGATCGGTGCCCTGCCTCTGAGCATTGACACGACCCATCTGGAAATGATCGAAAACGATAACGAGATCCGCGTGGAGCTGAGCTACTCCCTGAACATGAACGGCAGCCCGGTCAGCGAATGCACGATGTCCATTCTGGTACAATAATACCGGAGATCTTGCAATTTGAAGCACAAAAGGGCAAAACCAACGTTTTGCCCTTAATTAGCATTATATTACGAACATTTTCCTACACCGGGATCAGCCTCTTACTTCTTATCCGTCTTCTCAGCGGCAGCCTTTGCCTTCGCCTGCATGCCGGTCAGCTTATCCTGCATCCGCGAGCGGAAGGAACGCTTTCCTGTCGGTGTCTCAAGATTGGTACGCAGTCCCTTGACCTCAAGGATATAGATACCGCTTACCTTTGCCTTTACAGACTTCTTCACCGGAATCTGCTCAAAAATCTTCTCATCACACATTAATGACATAATCTGATTTCCGATCTTCGCCTTTACGATCGGCACCTTCTGACCACGGAAACGCTTTGGCGTCTGGTCGATCACAAGCTGTGGAAGCCCCGAATCCTTTAATTTCATTTTCTTCTTGTCAATAACAAGAAATGATGCATTCTGTGCTGCTGCCTGAAGCTGCTTCTGTGACTCCTCCTGGCGGTTCTGCAGCTTCTTACCATAGATGCTGAGTGCAACAAGACCTGCAACAAGTGCAATAATAACAATAATCGTAACAACTACCCATGCCTTTACTGCAAATAACGGCATGAACATCATCCATTCGTTCATAATTCTTCAACCAAACCTTTCTTCAAACTGTTCTTAAGAATACCACATTTTCGTCCCGTTGAAAATACCCATCTACAACTCTGCCGCATTTTTCTTGACCTTTTCGCCGATAATTTCACGAACCTTCTCTGCAACATGCTTCTTCTCAGTCTTCTCCAGATCATCCATATAGATCGGTTTGCAATACTCAACAATAACGTGTGTGCTGTGAATCCACGGGAAATGATTTTCAAATGCTTCATCGGTATTGTTCAGTGCCACCGGAATGATCGGACGATGCGACTTTTCTGCCAGCTTAAAGCTTGCCTGATGAAACTCCAGAAGCTCATCGCCGTGATTTCTCGTTCCCTCCGGAGCAATAAATACAGAATGTCCGGATTTCAAAAGCTCGATTCCTTCCAGTATCGTCTGAAGCCCCTTTTTGAGATCATTGCGATCCAGGAAAAGACATTTCATTGCCTTCATCCAGCGGGTGATCAGCGGAACATGCGCAAGATCATCCTTGGACACAAACGCCATTGGCATTGGTCCGGTTGTATAACCCACCAGAATATCGAAATAACTCCGGTGATTGAAGACATACATTGCCGACTCACCCTGCAGCACATTTTCCTGTCCCTTGACCGTCACCTTCACACCGGCAATAAACAAAATATCCTTAAATGCCCTGCGGATCAGGGTCTGCGCATACCGTGGCTTCATATCCGGATTGATCTTGCCGATGATCCAGCCAACGAACCATGCCGGTATACTAAAAATATAATACAATATCAGGTAAATTACGATTATGATTGTTCTCATTGTGTTCTCCCATTCTTATGATGATGCTTATTCCTGCCTTATAAGCTGCCTCATTGCTCTGTCTGAGGCACCGTATTCTCCTCGGTAGTCTCCTGACCGCCCTGTCCCGGATCCGGGACAGCCGGCGCCACAGTACTCTCTGCCGGATCTGTCGTCGGCGTCTGTACGGACGGTTTCTTTGTCGGCTTGGCAACGGGTTTCTTCGTTGCTTTCGGTTTCTCCTCCGGCTTTTTCGTTGCCTTTGGTTTCTTGGTTGCCTTTGGCTTCTTCGTTGCCTCCGGCTTCTTTGTCGCAGTCGGAGCTGCGGACGGAGTAATAACAGGCTTTACTCTGCCCACCTTTCGGTTCGGCTTCGGCGTCGGAGCCGCTGTCATTACCGGCTCATTCTTGTCATCATCAGGCACATCTCGTATCTTGCCCTCCGGCTCCTTGATCTGCTGATCCACAGTGGTTGTTTTATAATATTCCTCCAGCGTCAGATCCTTCTTGTAAAGATATGTCGCCAGCTTCCTGCCGACATAACGGATATGCCATGGTTCATAGGAATATCCGGTGATCTTCGTCTTATCCTTAGGATATCGAATGATAAATCCGTAATTATGACAGTTTTTCGCAAGCCATTTGCCATCAGAGGTATCTCCAAAGCTTTCCTCCAGCGCGCAATCCACCGCCTCACTGGACACATCAATAGTCAGTCCCGTCTGATGCTCACTGCTGCCCGGCTTTGCGGACACAAGATCGGTCGCTGACTTACCGCGGCTGCTCACATTCCGGTCGTAAATCTCCTTCTGTCTCGCATAGGAACGATACCCGGACACAGCCTTTAAGATCACGCCATCCCGCTCGGCTGCCGCAAACAGCTTCTCCAGCGCACCCGCTGTCACCTTGCGCACATAGCTCTTCTCAAAGGTACCATAAAAACTAAACCGTACGTTTGGCACCACAAGATCAGCCGGAATATAATCCGCACTCATGCGATACTCGCGGTTTACCAGAACAGTGATGCTGTCCTCTTTCGTGTCCACCTTGATCAGCGGACTCTTTTTCTTGGTCTTCTTCACACCGGAGTCCTCATCTTTCTCATCGTCTCCGGTATAATATTCATATCCGGTGTCAGAGGTGTCTGCCGCACTCTCAGACCCCGCCTTTATATTCCCCAGCTGATGCGATAATAAGCCCGCAAAAACAGCCACTAAAACAATCAACACAACAACTGCGCGTTTCATTTGTATTATCCCCCATTTTCTTTCGCACAAAAAACTACATAAAAACTCTGTTTTGCAAATTATTATCCCATATCCTGTTTTCATTTTCAAGGGATTCTGCCGGATATAGAACGAAAATTACTTAATTTTTTATGAAGACGCTTCCTCTGAAATATTTGAGTTTTCAGGAATTTCCTGCTATACTGACTATAATTGTTTATCATGAATTCGAAGCGCCGGGGAGCTTGTTCACTTGCGCATGGCTTTGCCAAATACAACGTGGCATTGCCGGAAAGGGGAGTGTTTTTGATGACAAACGATACGATTACCATAAAGGCACCTGCCAAGATCAATCTGTCGCTCGATGTGACCGGGCGACGTGAGAACGGCTATCACGACCTTCGCATGCTGATGCAGACGATCGACCTGTACGATGAGCTGACGATCAAGAAGACTGCCGAGCCCGGCATTTATTTTTCCATGAACCGGGAGCTGCCGGATCATATCCCTCCGGAGAAGAATCTTGTCTGGAAAGCAGCGAAGCTTCTGCAGGAGCGCTGTCATATCACGGATGGTATTGATATTTATCTGGAAAAAAATATTCCTGCCGCAGCCGGTCTTGCCGGGGGCAGCTCAGACTGTGCCGCTGCGCTGATCGGCATCAACGAGCTGTGTGGTCTCGGTCTGACGCTCGGACAGCTCTGTGACCTCGGTGTAACGCTTGGTGCGGATGTTCCGTTTTGTCTCCAGAAAGGAACAATGCTCTCCGAGGGCATCGGCGAGATCCTGACCAGACTTCCGGATCTTTCCCCTCTGTGGGTGCTTCTGATCAAGCCGGACATTTCTGTGAGTACCGGCTACGTCTACACGCATCTAAAGCTGGACGAGATTACGTCCCATCCGGACACGGAGCACCTGATCGACTGCATCCGCCGTCACGACGACGCCACACTGGCAAGAGGACTTTCCAATGTACTTGAGACAGTCACGATCCCGGAATATCCGATTCTTGCAGAATTGAAACGTTTCCTTTCCGACAACGGTGCGATTGGTTCTCTGATGAGCGGCAGCGGTCCTACCACATACGGACTTTATCAGGATGAGATCCTCGCCCGCATGGCATTAAAGAAGGCAAAGGAGCAGTATCAGGACTACGATGTTCTCCTGTGCCGCACACGTTTACCGGAATAAAAATGGGCAGTTTTCTATACACGATGAACAAGACCGGGACACCGCATATGATCCGCAATGTCCCGGTCTTTTCTATGTAACTTCTGTCCGGCAGCTGCCGCTTTCTTCTCAGCAGCAGTGCCACATTATTCTAAAATTACTCATTCAGATACTTGGAATAATCCTCTGCTGTTGTGACACCGTTTTTCCAGTCTTCCATTTTCTTTTTGGCTGCGTCCACGGTATCCTGACAAATCTCCGGAAGATCCTCGCCCCATGCCTTTGTTGCCTGCTTATAACCCTTCTCAAGAGACTCCATCATAAGATCTGCCTTGCTGGTATCTCCACCGGAAAGAGCGATTGCCATGCTGACCAGACGGTCTGATGTCTGCTCAACGCCCCAGTAACCGTCCTCTGCGATGGATGCCTTCGCATCGTCAATCGTCTGCTGGTCAACCTTTCCTGCGATCTCACGGAAGGTTGCTGCCAGATTGGTTCCTGTTGCCAGATTAAACTTCTCTGCCTGCTTTCCTAAAAGCTTCTGTACCAGACTGTTCATGCTGTCCAGACGTGTCTGCTGATCTGCTTTCAGCTTTGCGATCACGTTGTCTCTATTATAAATCTGATTAGCACTGTCCTTCTTGGTATCCTGACTCTTCTCAAATACTGCAGCGTCCTCCTTGACCTGCTTATCGGTTGTCTCTGCCGCCTTTGCCGCCTTGCTCTCTGTCTCTGCAGCAGTCACGCTGTATGCGCCAACTCCGTTGATTGATGATATACTCATGTTCCCGAACCTCCTTTTCCTTTGCGAACATAATTTACTGCATCTTCTGTTATTATTCTTATCGGCTGATTACGTCCGAAACTTTACAGACCTCGGAAAATTATTTAAACAGGCACCTTTGGTCCAAAACGTCATATCATGAGTGATAAGAATGTTCCGGTTCAAGGAGGCTCTTATGTCTATCCAAAATATGATCGCACGCAAAACGCAGTGCAACTACCGGCTTAACCGTAAAGTCCTCCATATGAAGCACTGCGTTGATGAGGTTAATTCTGTTCTGGATGCGCTCTGTGCTCATGGACACAAACCGAAGCCGATGCCACCGCCAAAGCCTTTCAGGCCAAAGCCGTGTCCGCCACCATGCTTCCCGTGCTGTCCATTCTGCCCGCCGCCAAAGCCGCCCTGTCCGAATGGCTGTGTCCCTCCAAAACCTCCGGCACCACCCTGTCCGAGATCTGAACCGGAGCCAAAATCGGGACCAAGACCTCCTATGCCTCCACACCCGTGCGGCTGTGTCCCTCCAAAGCCGGAACCAAAGCCTCCTGCACCACCCCGTCCGAGACTTGAACCGGATCCAAGCCCTCGCCCTTGCGAATCTCACAGAACGGAGCCCGGACCACACCTTCGACATTCCGGATCACGCAGCCCCGGCTTTTTCTTTCCGCCGTTTCGCTTTTAATGAACTGCAAACTACGCCACCTTGCGGAAGCGAAAATTCGCACCGACCTTTTTCAAGCAGATCAGACAGGTCGGAAAGATAAAAATACACGCTGACACCCACGCTGTCTGATCGCCGAAACAGATTGCCGCATAACCGTAGATCGGAACAAAGATCAGGCTGACCACGATCCTTGCCACCATCTCTGTCACGCCGGAAAATACTGCTCTGCCGGAATAGCCAAGTCCCTGTGTCGTCATGCGGCTCACATTCAGAATGCCGAGACTCCAGAAGAAAAAGCCCTGGCAGAACAGATACATAGCGGCAGCATCCAACACTTTATTTTCCCTGCTGCTGATAAAAATCCGGCACAGATCCCGTCCGAAGAAGATCAACAGGATTCCGGCACACAGACCATACCCCACAGCAACTGCCATTCCCTGAAAAAGTCCCTTGACGATACGTTTCTTTTTGCCTGCACCCAGATTCTGGCTGCAAAAAACGGACACGCCCGTGGCGATCGCATCAAACGGACACATGAAAAACTGCTTCAACCGCAGTGCCGCCGTAAATGCAGAGACATACACAACGCTGTCGAGACTGTTATTGGCATACTGCATCACCATGCTTCCGATCGCCGTGATCGAATACTGCAGTCCCATCGGTACGCCCATGGTGCACATGATCCGCACTCCACGGCTCTGCACATGACAATCCTTTCCGGAAATCCGAAGCACCGGCACCTTTGTCCAGATGTAAATGCAGCACAAAATGCCGCTGACCGCCTGCGCCGTGATCGTTGCAGCCGCCGCGCCGGCACAACCCCAGTGAAATACCAGAATGCAGACAAGATCCAATATAATATTTAACACGGTTGAGATCGCCAGAAATATAAATGGTGTTCTGCTGTCTCCCACCGATCGCAGGATGCTGGACATCAGATTATACAACAATGAAAACGGTATACCGAGAAACAATATGATCAGATAATTATAGGCTCCCTGATAAATCTCATCCGGCGTTGACAAAAGATGCAGGATCTGCGGACAAAGCAGCGCACAGACTGCCGTCAGGATCACCGCAAATACACCGGTCAGGAACATGGAGTGAAAAATATGACTTCTCATCTGTGCCATATCTCCCGCACCGAAGCTTTTGGCGATCGGCACGCCAAAGCCACACGCCAGACCAATGCAAAAGCCGAGTACCAAAAACTGGACACTGCTTGATGCACCTACACTCGCCAGAGCATTCGCCCCCAATGCTCTCCCGACAATCGCCGCATCAATAATATTATAGGTCTGCTGCAAAACATTTCCGATCAAAAGCGGAACTGCGAATCCCATTATCAAAGGCAGTGGTCTGCCCTCTGTCATTTTCTTTGCCATAACTCATCACTCCAAATACTAATAAAAGCAAACAAAAGCTGACAGAAGCTTCATTTCTGAAACCTCTGCCAGCATATTTACATGACATAGATGCCACAATATTTCGGTTAAATTATTTAAGTGTAACCTTAGCACCCTCAGCCTCGAGCTTCTCTTTGATCTCGTTAGCCTCGTCCTTAGAAGCAGCCTCTTTAAGAACCTTAGGAGCGCCATCAACAACTTCCTTAGCTTCCTTCAGTCCAAGACCTGTTACTTCACGAACAACCTTGATAACCTTAACCTTGTTTGCACCAACTTCTGTAAGCTCAACATCGAACTCATCCTTCTCTGCTGCGCCTGCTGCATCTCCGCCTGCTGCTGCTACAACAACGCCTGCTGCTGCAGATACACCAAACTCTTCCTCACATGCCTTAACTAAATCGTTCAGCTCTAACACTGTCATGCCCTTAATAGCATCAATAAATTCCTGTGTAGTCATTTCTATAACCTCCGTATTATTTTCTTTTCGTTTTGTTTCAATAAAATGTTAATTATGCCTCTGCTGCACTATCGCCCTGCTCTGCGATCTGATTAAGCACACGAGCAAGATTGGTGATAGGTGACTGCAAAGAACCAAGCAGCTTGGAAATAAGCTCGTCTCTTGAAGGAATGCTTGCCAGTGCCTTAACACCGTCAACATCATAGAATGTACCCTCAACAACGGCACCCTTGAATTCCAAAGCCTCAGCCTCTTTCGCAACGTTATTTAAAACGCGGATAGGAGCTGTTGCATCTTCCTTAGAAATTGCAATAGCAGATGGTCCGTCTAAAAGATCATCGAGCTGTGCGAAATCAGTACCCTCGAACGCACGCTTCATCAGTGTGTTCTTGTATACCTTGTACTCACAACCTGCCTCTCTCAATCCCTTACGAAGTTTTGTGTCCTGTTCTACAGTCAGTCCACGATAATCAACAAGCACTACTGTAGCAGCGCCATCGATCTTCGCCTTGATTTCATCAACGATTGGCTGTTTTAATTCAACCTTTGCCATAAGATATCTCCTTTCCTGGGCAGTCCCATAATTTTTCCTGCCTTGGGAAGTTCTTATTAAAAAACCTCCCTGCGTAAACACAGAGAGGTGAAATCATCAAAATAATTACATCCTTCCTCGGTAGGCGGTTTCCTTACGCTGAGCTATCAGCACCTACTGTCTACGGCAGTATGACTTGTTTTCACAAATCGAATGACATATTACCACATTCATTCACAATTGTCAACCTTTTATCTTCATTTTTCTTCTCATTTTTCTTGTCCGTTTATGTCTTAATTTTTTTCACACATAAATTTCCCATTCATATCTTAATTCTTCCACTTTTCCATGGTCAGGAATACTTCCACAGGTTTTTGATCTGCGGCACAACCCGTTCCAGATCCCACGTTCTCCGACTGTTCTTTCTGCTGTTCGGGTCGTTGATGATCACCTCGCCATCCTGCGTCACACCGGCAAGCACCAGAAAATGTCCTGCTGTTGTAAAGTCCCCCGGACGCATGGCACAAATGATCACATGCCCGTCCTCCAGCGTCCGCCGGATCGTTTCCGCATCACATGACATCTCTGTACCGTTTAAGCCCATCTTTGCCGCACCTTCCGTCATCAGCGACCATGCCGAGCCCTGACCATCCACATAATAACCATTCCTTTGCGCCATTTTCGCCACCCTCCACGGATTCCATTTTGTCTCTCCTCGACTTTCCGCAACCATCGCAAGACACGTAGGACCACATCCGGTCAGCGCCATAAAATCATTACCGTACTTCCGGTAACCCCATCGCTCATCCCACTGAACAAGCAACGGCACGCTGCTTCCCTGATTCCCCTTCAGATCCTCGTCGGTCAGCTTAATCTTCTGCTTTTTGCCGGCATTTTCAGGATAATCCTTCACAAACTGTCTTGTCTCCCTGTTCTTTTTTGCAAGCTCCACCAGTTGATCCGGATAAGTTCCGTCTTCGTTTTTCAGAAACTGATCCTGTCCCAGAGAAATCCGCTCCGAAACCGCCTCCATTCCGTTCTTCAAAATATTTCCGGCACCGCCGTTCCACGTCAGCAGACGGAACCCCCCGATCACCAGAAGCACCGTCAGCACAAGTCTTCGTTTCTTTCTTCTTTTCCATTTCCGCATCCTTTGTCCCCCATTTCTGTTTCTGTGTGATTACCATTATAGGATCTCCTGTCCGAAAATGCCTTTGCTTTTCCTCAAGAAAACCTAATGTTTCTCTGAATATTCCTGCGGCGTAATTTTACATTAAAGAAGCAATGTGATAAGATAGGGGCTGAAAACACAATACGAGAAAGGATAATCCTCATGAACGAAACAGAAAATATATCCGAAGAAACAACGGTCGATAAAAAAGAAAAGAAATTTTCTATTGTAGATACCCTGCAATTTCTGTTCCTGCTTGCTGTGATCGCACTGATCATATTTATCCGCCAGATGCCGCTTTTCACGGTAGACGGAAACAGCATGAACAACACCTACACGAACGGCGATCTGCTGGTCGGCGACAAGAAAGCAGAGATTGCCGAGGGAGACATCCTGATCATATACAGCGATGTTCTCAAGGAACGCATCGTTAAGCGCTGCATCGGTCTTCCTGGCGATCAGGTCGATATTAAGGACAACGTTGTGTATGTCAACGGCAAGGCTCTGACAGAGAACTATATCGCCGAGCCGATGAATACCTCCGATATGTCCATCCGGTTATCCGATAACGAATATTTTGTGATGGGTGACAATCGGAACAATTCCACCGACAGCCGTGAGATCGGACCGATCCGGAAGGACAAGATTGAGGCAAAGGTAACGCACAATCTTACAAAGCAGTATCACATCACACCCGTTCATCTCAAATGGTTTAAGCGCATCGTGATCATCGGCGCCGCCTGCTACATTATCTATACGATCCTTGGAAGTTTTCTGCTGCCGCTCTTTTCCGGAAAACGCGACACAGACGAGCCGGTGCATTCCGATCACGATCAAACAGAGAAATAATTCTGCAGCTGCTTTAATATGTTTCACAGACGAATATTTAAACGGCAAAAAGGGTGTCCCCAAAACGGGACACCCTCTGCTTTTTTCTATAACATATATCTGCGCACGTTTTTTACGCATGGCGGAGTTTCGAAGAAACTCCTAATATGAGTCCTAAAGGACTCATTATAACATATATTTGCGCACGTTTTTTTGCGCATAGCGGAGTTTCGGAGAAACTCCTAATATGAGTCCCTTGGGACTCATTATATCTTTATTTACTCTTCTTCTCTGTGATCGCTTCCATGCCACCCATATAAGGTCTTAATGCCTCCGGAATCTTAACACTGCCGTCTGCCTGCAGATTGTTCTCGAGGAATGCGATCAGCATACGAGGTGGTGCAACAACTGTGTTATTCAGTGTATGTGCAAAATACTTATTGCCGTCTTCGCCCTTCACACGGATCTTTAAACGGCGTGCCTGTGCATCACCCAGATTAGAGCAGCTTCCAACCTCAAAGTACTTCTTCTGACGCGGAGACCATGCCTCAACATCAATAGACTTCACCTTCAGGTCTGCCAGATCTCCGGAGCAGCACTCCAATGTACGAACCGGGATATCCAGTGAACGGAACAGATCAACCGTGTTCTGCCACAGCTTATCAAACCACTCCTTGCTCTCCTCCGGCTTGCAGACAACGATCATTTCCTGCTTCTCGAACTGATGGATACGGTAAACACCACGCTCCTCGATACCATGTGCACCCTTCTCCTTACGGAAGCACGGAGAATAGCTTGTCAGTGTGCGAGGCAGTGACTGTTCCTCCAGAATCGTATCAATAAACTTACCGATCATAGAATGCTCGCTGGTACCGATCAGGTAGAGATCCTCACCCTCGATCTTATACATCATCGCATCCATCTCTGCAAAGCTCATAACGCCTGTCACGACGTTGCTTCGGATCATATACGGCGGAATGCAGTAAGTAAATCCACGATTGATCATAAAATCTCTTGCATAAGCAAGAACTGCAGAATGAAGTCTTGCAATATCGCCCATCAGATAATAAAATCCGTTACCGGCAACCTTTCCTGCAGCGTCAAGATCAATACCGTCAAAACGCTCCATGATCTCTGTATGATAAGGCACCTCAAAGTCAGGCACAACCGGATCACCATACTTCTGAATCTCCACATTCTCGCTGTCATCCTTACCGATCGGTACGCTTGGGTCAATAATATTCGGAATGACCATCATGATCTTCTGAATCTTCTCTGCAAGCTCCGGTTCCTTTGCCTGCAGCTCTTCCAGACGAGGGGCGATCTCTGCAACCTCAGCCTTTCTCTGCTCAGCCTCATCCTTCTTGCCCTGTGCCATCAGACCACCGATCTCTTTGGAGATCTTCTTGCGGCGTGCGCGGAGCTCATCAGCCTCCTGCTGTGTCTTTCTCGCCTCTGCATCGAGTGCGATCACCTCATCCACAAGTGGAAGCTTGTCCTCCTGAAACTTATTTTTGATGTTCTGTTTTACGATGTCAGGATTTTCTCTGACAAATTTCAAGTCTAACATTTCTTTTCTCCTTTATGATTGATTCGCTCAAAAAGCATTTTTCAAATACAACGTTCTTCATGGCGCCATAATAAATCACGCCCTCAAACACATCGCATCCTATCTTTTTCGCATACTCCTCCTGAAGCCTGGTATGAATACCCCCACAGGTGACGGTAAGACCCATCTCCTTCGCCATCTCCACCGTCTTCTGAAATACCACGGTATCCTTTTCATTGATCATATGCTCGCTGAAATACTCTCCATGGAACTTAATACCGGTCACCGGCAGACGACGCATTGAATTAACTGCTGTATGATCGGCACCAAACCGGCTGATGATCACCCGGTACCCCAGATTCGTCAGGTTACGGATCGCCACCTCAAATGCTGTGGTCGCATCGGCGAAGAATCGCTCCGGAATCTCAAAAATGAAATCCTCCGGTTCCAGATTATTCCGCTCCACAACAATATTATGAATGCGCTCAACCGCATGCCGGGTCGACAGCTGGCTTGCCGTCATCTCCAGCGAAACAGGAATGACCGTATTGCCCTTTGCCTTCCAGGCACCAATGTTATCTGCAACCTCCTGCAGCAGATAGAAACTAAACTCCTCTAACTGCGTGCCGCGCTCCATCAGATGCATGATCTGCGTATACTCAAAATACTGACCATCCTTCATAAGGATCCTCGGTATCGCCTTGCACCCAATTACATGATCCTTATCCCCTCTGATACGCGGAAGATAGCTGATCTCGACCGTCCGTTCGTCCATCGCACGTCGGATCTCTCCCGCCATCTCGTCCTCGCGGGACAACTGCTGCTCCATATCCTCGGTATAGATCGCATAATGATTGCCGCGAAGTCCCTTAATGCTTCTTCTGGCAAGATCTGCTTTCTCCAACATTCCTAAAAGTTCGTGATCCTCCTGCTGGATCAGATAAACTCCAACCGTCGATCCGAAGTCAATGTTGTCCTCCTCCGCCTCAACCTCCTGCTGATGACGGACAACTGCGGACATTGCGCGAACCAGTTCCTTGTGACTTCCGTACTGAAAGAGAACGACGAAATAGTCTCCGTCTACTCTCGCACACATTCCATCCTTTGTCAAATGATTTAACAAAACATCCGAAAATGCTTTCAAAATCCGATTACTTACATAAAAGCCATAATGATGGCTGAAGCTCTGAAATTCATTGATATCCGCACAGATCAATGCATAGTGTGAATCCTCTCTCCGGTTCGACAGGATCTTCTCAGCCTTACGCAGGAACGATGCATACGGTAAAAGACCGGTGATTGTATCCTCTGTCTTCGCTCTTGCTGACGCCGCAAGCTTCTTCAGTTTGCCTGCAACCTGTGTAATCTCCAGATCTGCCGGCTTTGACTCCTGTGGCTTCAATGCCGTCTGTTCTCCGTCGGAAAGAAGCCTCGTCAAGCCATAGACAACAGCTCCCTTTCCCGGTCTCTTCTCCGTATAGGTACTGATCTGCATTCTGTGATAAGCACCGTGACTATTGATCACCCGGAAGACATCCTGATATCTGCCCTCCTGCTCAATCCAGAAATTGCGCATCTCCATAAACTTTGACACGTCATCCGGATGAATGATCGTCTGAAGCTTCTCGTCTGAAAACTGCCCCTCCAGAATAGACTCCGGCGAATACGACTCACCCAGATCGCCATCCCGGCGCAGCACCTGATTCTCCAGATCGTAGGTCCAGATTGTCTCCTTCAGCATGCTGGTGACCACATTCGAGCGGTGATTGTTGTCCGCAAGCTCTGCCTCCGCCTGCTTTCTGGCGGTAATATCCACGATTACGCACAGATAAACCGGCTTTCCATCGTCATCATCAATCCGCGTACCATTAATGTAAGACCAGCGGATCTCGCCACTTTTCGCCATAATCCGGTACTCCACCGCCAAAGGTCCCCGGTTCTCGATTGCCTGCCTGATAAGGCTCGTCACCATATCCAGATCCTCCGGATAAACAAGCTTCGAGGTATCATTATGAAACTGCATGCTGTACTCCGATCGGCTGTATCCCGCCAATCGGAAGAAACCATCATTCGCATAAAGGATCTTAAAATCATTCAAGCGAACCTTGATCACACCACCCGGAATACTGTTTGCGATAAGATCCAGCTCTCTTTTGGCATTGTAGACATCCTGCAGATGCCGCTTAGAACCCGAAATATCCAGACATGAGCAATAATACACCATACTCCCCGGCTCCGCTTCTCTCTTCGCCGTAAAAGAAATCCAGATGATCGATTCATCCTTGCGCTTCGCCCGAAACTCCAGATGAATACTACCGCCCATACTGACCTGACGCGCCATCAGCGCTTTCATACGCTGCTTCTCCTCCGGGAGCGCCGGTCCCATGACCTTATTATCAAAGCATTCCTCAAACTCCTCCGGGGTATACTGAAACATTCTGTAAAATCCGTCATTGGCATATATGATCTGAGGCTCCGCCTGCATCTTCGTGATCATCATGCCGCACTCCGACATGCCTGCCAGTCTGGCAAATTGTTCCTTGTGCATCTCAAAACCGCTCTCTGCTATCTTATCTGAAATCGTTTCCATACCACGCACCCCCTTTGTATCCTGTAAATCTCCTTATCTTACAGCTTCGCCGGACCGTCTCCGATCTGTACTACATAGAAATCGGCGGCATATCCGATTGCTGCCTTATAGGCTGTGCCAACCTTCTCAATAAATGTATCAACGGCATCATCCTTTACAATACTTACGGTGCATCCCCCAAAGCCTGCTCCTGTCATACGGGAACCGATCACACCTTCAACCTTCCAGGCTTCCTCCACCAGTGTATCAAGCTCAATACCGGTCACCTCATAATCATCTCTCAGCGAAACATGAGACGCATTCATCAGCTTACCGAACAGCTCAATATCATTTGCCTTCAATGCCTGTACTGCCTTGATCGTGCGCTGGTTCTCATATACCGCATGCTTTGCTCTCTTCTGGCGGGTTGCATCCTTGATCGCATCCCTCACCTCTTCAAACTGCTCCTCGCTCAGGTCACCAAGGCTGTCCACCTTCACCTTCTGCCGGATCTCCTCCAGAGCCTCCTCGCACTCTGCACGGCGCTCATTATACTTGGAATCTCCAAGGCCACGCTTCTTATTGCTGCAGGAAATCACGATCTTTGCACCCTCCAGCTTGATCGGTGCATATTCAAATGAAAGATCTGCCGTATCCAGAAAGATTGCATGATCCTTCTTGCCCATAGCGATTGCAAACTGATCCATAATTCCACAGTTGACACCGTTGAAATTATTCTCCGAAAACTGTCCCAGAAGTGCCAGATCCTGATTGGAAATACCAAGATCAAACAGATCATTCAGAATATAACCCGTCAGCACCTCCACCGATGCAGAAGACGAAAGTCCCGAACCATTCGGGATATTACCAAACAGCATCAGATCAATACCACACGGGATCTCATAGCCCTTCTCACGCAACGCCCACATCACGCCCTTCGGATAGTTCGTCCATCCGGCATTCTTGCGCGGCGTAAGATCATCAAGACTTGACTCGATCACGTTCAGATGCTCAAAATTCATAGAATAAAAGCGAAGCTTATTGTCATTTCTCTTGCGAACGGCTCCATATGTACCGATCGTCAGGGCGCACGGAAATACATGTCCGCCGTTGTAATCGGTATGCTCACCGATCAGATTCACACGTCCCGGTGCAAAATAAACACCAATCTGTCCCTCCGCTCCAAAAATCTCCTGAAATCTCTTATAAATCTTTTCCTTCATGGTCTGTCCCTCCGTCGTGTTCTATGAAAGGGCTCGAAAATATCGCCCCTCCATCTGATGCTCCGGATCGATCCATTGATATCATTGCCGTGCATCATTATATAAAGTATATTATATACTATTCACGTTTGGAAAACAAGAAGGAGGATGGGATCGGGAGGGTGGATGCCTTTTGCCCCCAATATCATATTATATCTCTTTATTTTCCCTAAGATACTTCAGGAACGCCGTACAACCCTCCAGCACGTCATCGTACGTCACATCAAAATTGCCGGTGTACCACGGATCCGCAATGTCCCGATGACTGCCCGCAAACTCCAGCAGCTTGTACACCTTGCCGTCCGGGTCGCCCTTCAGCATGCGATGGAGATTTTTCATATTCCATTCGTCCATGCCGATAATATAGTCTGCCTCCTGATAATCCTGCCAGGTGATCTGCGTGGCGCGGTGCGGCAGCACCGGAATGCCGACCTCACGCAGCTTGCGGACAGTGCCGTGGTGTGGCTGGTTGCCGATCTCCTCCGTGCTGGTGGCACGGGAGTCGATGTGGAACTGATCGGTGAGGTGCTGTTCGTTGACAAGGTGCTGGAAAACGAACTGCGCCATGGTGGAACGGCAGATGTTGCCGTGGCATACGAAAAGTACTCGAATGCTCATAATTTCTCCTTTCAAAAGGCGCTTTCCTGCTGCCATTTGCAGCGTTTTGCGCGGTGTTAATTTTTCTTTATGCATTGGTCATTTCTGTACATAAAATGCAAATCTTAGCAAAATTTTGCAAGATGTGTACAGTAATCGTAGTAGAAACGGAGTAGAACTACTCAATAATTACTACTCTTCTTCGATAATTAGTTCTACATTGTCCGAACCACAAACTGGACATTTTTCAGGCATCTTTCTAGCCTGGTCGTAATCCTGAAGGAAACAATTTTTGCATAACATATACTCTCTTGAATATAATGCATGTCTTTTTGCATTTAGTTGATAAAGGATCTCATATCTGCTAGGATTTTTTCCTATGATAAAATCAGGAGTAAGAAAAATTGATGTTTTCACTTTTAAAAATGTATCATCAATCTCTGTTTCCCTATAATCATAGTCATCATACATAAAGATCACATATCTTCTCTCTCGTTCTCCAGACCATTTAGCATCCTTCACCGATAAAATCCAATATTGCATTATCTCTTCTAAGAATTTCTTTTTTTCCGCGTCACTCATATTAAACATATCAATAACACCAAACAAATATGTTAATTCCCGCTTTGCTTCCTCAACATCGTAAATAACATCAAACGCTAAAGTTTGCGCTATATACGGGCGTTCTATTTCATTTGGCATATCATTTTCAACGCCTGCCTTTTTCTTCAAATGCCATATTCCAATAGGCGCTATTAATTCAGAAATTCTATCATTCTTATAACCATATAGGCACTGTCCATACCCATCCTGCATATCTGAATTATTAACACTTTTACTGAATGATGAAACATAATATATTCTGGTAGCTGTAAAATTAATATCACTAACCCATTTATATGTAATCCAAGATTTATCTTCAAATAATTCTGGTACAACTCTTTGCTCACGTTCATCATTTAATAGCGTAGTTTTCTTCATCCAAATCTGGTGATTTTTCACACTTTCTCTTGCCACTTCAATCGGAAGATATTTACAAATATAGTCTTCATTGTACCCATTTCTAGACTTCAAAATAAAATTACTTATTTGTGTCATTAACACACCTTTTGTTGGGCGCTCTATAGGCGATTCGTTATTTCTCTTAAGTAATTC
>NZ_DBLXSO010000003.1:0-93873 GCF_057878315.1 Jutongia sp.
GGCAGAAACTTGGCTCCAATTACTACATTCTGCCAAGCAGCACACATGAGCTTTTAATCCTGAAAGAGCAGACCAAGCACGATGCAAAGGATCTGCTCGATATGGTGTACTGCGTCAACCGCCGATGTGTCGATCCGGAGGAATTTCTGTCGGACAATATTTACTTTTATGACTGTCAGCAAAAGAAGTTAAAAATGATCAGTACAGACGACTCGATGTAAAACAGGTCTTTACAGAATGCTCTCAATCCCTTACTATAAAAAAGAGTACGATATCAGGGCAGATACTTTTACCCTGACATGAAAAATATGAAAACCCAACGAAAGGATGAGTGAAATGAAAGCAGCTATTATTATGGGTTCTACCAGCGATCTGCCAAAGGTAGAGCCGGCAGTCGGTATCTTAAAGGATTATGGTGTAGAAGTGAAGGTGCGTTGTCTTTCCGCACACCGCGCCCATGAGGGATTATCCTCATTTATCAACGAGTGTAACGAAGACGGTACAGAAGTGATCATCACTGCAGCAGGAATGGCAGCCGCACTTCCGGGTGTCGTTGCATCCCAGACCGTTCTTCCTGTTATCGGTGTTCCTCTGTCCGGTTCTGTTCTTGACGGTATGGACGCTTTAATGTCCATCGTTCAGATGCCATCCGGTATCCCGGTTGCCACCGTTGCGATCAACGGTGCCAAGAATGCCGCATATCTGGCACTGCAGATCATGGCAGTCAGTCATGAGGATGTCCGTGCAAAGCTTAAGGCAGAGCGCAAGGAGATGGAAGAAAACGCCATGAAGACAAACGAAGAGGTTATGGCGAAGTTCCAGTAATCCGGATATACACATATAATCGAGCAGGAGGCTAATCAATGAATGATTAGCCTCCTGCTCGATTAAGTAAATGCTCGTAACATAGTGTAAAAAAGGCAGACAAAAAGAGGCGAGCAGCCACTCACCTCTGCAGTAACGCACCTAAAGGGACTCGAACCCCCGCCACATGGTTCCGGAAACCACTGCTCTATCCACTGAGCTATAGGTGCGTGCCATTGTCTGCCATACGCAGACAACAAGTGGAGTATATCACATCTTCCCTGACAGGTCAAGTTTCTTGACCTTGATTGGGGGGTATGCTATAATTATTTTTACTGTATATGTACGGTATATTTCGTCTGCGATGCGATGGGGCATCGTATATTTTTTTGAAAGGATGTCTTCCGTTATGCCATTGAAATATAAAAAATTAGTGGTTTTCTTTTCTCTTGGTATTTTACTGATCGGTCTGGGGACATTCGCCATTATTTCTCCTGATTTTCATTTTTCTTTTCATCGTCAGACCTCCGATAATCCGGCACGGGTTGCAAGCTTCGGTGCGATCCAGACGCTGGAAGGCAAGTCGGAAACCGATATCCGACAGGAACTGAACAGTCTCGTGGAACGGTATTACTCCGCCAAGCAGCAGGTCGATATGAATACGATCGCTTCCTGCGTCAGCAACGTTGGTCATATCGATGAGAAAAAGCTGATGACCGAGGCAGAGTATGTCGAGGGCTATCAGGATATCCACTGTAAGATATTGGACGGTGCCGACAACAGCTCTTACCGAGTCTATGTATATTACTATGTTAAGATTTATGATATCGACACACTGATTCCATCGCTGAATGCGCTTTATATCAAGCAGATGAACGATGGCTCCTTCAAGATATATCTGGACACCTTAAAATCACGCGAGCAGAAGTATATCGACAGTCTGGATCAGAGCAAGCCGGTCCGGGAGCTTGTCACCACCGTGCAAAAGGAGCTTCGCACCGTGGTCAGCCGCGACAGCGAGGTTCGTGGATTTTACCAGATGTTAGAGAATGCGCAGAAAAGCGATTCTGCAAAATAACTTCCACGCCTTTCATTGAACACAGGGAAGCAGCAAACCGGGATGTTATGATTTCCGGATATCAACAAATATAATTTAAAGGACGTAAGATTATGGCAGTTAGAATTAATAAATATCTCAGCGAAGCGGGTATCTGTTCCCGCAGGGAAGCTGACCGCATGTTAGAACAGGGTAGGATCAGCATTGACGGCATTCCGGCACTTCCCGGTCAGAAGGTCGAGGATGGTCAGTGTGTGACCGTTGACGGCAAGCCGGTTCACAAGGAGGAGGAAGAGATTTTTCTCGCGTTTTATAAACCGCGTGGAATTGTCTGTACAACAGCAGACTCCGAGAACGGAGAGAAGATTGTCAACGTGATCGACTATATCAATTATCCGAAGCGTGTCTATCCGGTCGGACGCCTCGATCAGAATTCCGAGGGTCTTTTGCTTCTGACCAATCAGGGTGAGATGATGGAGAAGATCCTGCGCAGCCGTTATGGTCATGAAAAGGAATATTTTGTCCGCGTCAACCGCAAAATAACACCAGAGTTTCTAAAGAAAATGTCCGAGGGCGTAGAGATCCTCGATACTGTCACAAAGCCGTGCAAGGTATGGCAGGAGGACGATAGAAGCTTTCACATTATCCTGACACAGGGACTGAACCGTCAGATCCGCCGTATGTGTGACGCACTGGATTACCGCGTGACGATGCTGCGCCGTGACCGTGTTGTAAATATTACTCTGGAGGGTCTTGTGAAGGGACGTTACCGCCGTCTCTCGCCACAGGAGGTTCGTGAACTGAAACGGATCTGTCACTAAAGTCATTCATTATCTTATCGTTCATCAGAAAGGATTCGCCGATTATGGATCAGAAAAAACATATGCAGGATTTGGTACAGCAGCTTAATAAAGCCGCAGCTGTTTATTATCAGGGAACGGACGAGATCATGAGTAATTATGATTACGACTGTTTATATGACGAACTGGCAGCACTGGAGAAGGAAACCGGCATCATCCTTGCCGGCAGCCCAACACAGCGTGTCGGCTACGAGGTTTTAAGCGAGCTTCCGAAGGAGACACACGCCGTACCAATGCTTTCCCTCGATAAAACAAAGGATGTTGATGCACTTACTTCCTGGCTTGGCAGTCAGACCGGACTGTTATCCTGGAAAATGGATGGCCTGACGATCGTTCTTACCTATCAGGATGGCACACTCCAAAAGGCAGTCACCCGCGGAAACGGTCAGGTCGGCGAGGTTATCACCAACAACGCCAGAACATTTACAAACGTTCCTTTGTCTGTCCCATATAAGGGACAGTTGATCCTTCGTGGAGAGGCCGTCATTTCTTACTCGGAATTTCGTAAAATCAACGAAACGCTGCCGGAAGAGGAGCAGTACAAAAATCCGCGAAATCTCTGCAGCGGTTCCGTCCGCCAGTTAAATAACGAGATCACCGCAAAACGTAATGTTTCCTTTTACGCATTTGCGCTTGTTCAGGCAGAAGGTGTGGATTTTCATAATTCGCAGGAGGAGAAATTTGTATTTCTGAAAGAACAGGGCTTTGATATTGTGGAATATCAGAGAGTCACAGCCGAAACACTGCCGGAGGCAGTACAGTCCTTTGCCGCAAAGATTTCGGACAACGATCTTCCTTCGGACGGACTTGTTCTTTTGATGGATGACATTGCCTACGGAGAGGGACTTGGCATGACTGCAAAGTTTCCGCGAAATGCCATGGCCTTCAAATGGGCGGATGAGACAGCAGATACTACTCTTTTGGATATTGAATGGAGTGCATCAAGAACCGGTCTGATCAACCCGGTTGCCATCTTTGAGCCGGTAGAGCTGGAGGGCACTACCGTAAGCCGCGCCAGCGTCCACAATATCAGCATCGTCCGCCAGCTTGCCCTCGGTATCGGTGATACGATCCGCGTCTACAAAGCCAATATGATCATTCCTCAGATTGCAGAAAACCTTACCCGCAGTGACAATCTCGTTATACCGGATCAATGTCCTGTCTGCGGCGGTCCTGCTGTGATCCACCACGAGAATGACGCCGAGGTGCTTTTCTGCGAAAATCCGGATTGTCTCGCCAAAAAGATCAAATCCCTGACCCTGTTTGTCAGCCGCGATGCCATGAACATCGACGGACTTTCCGAAGCAACGATCGAGAAGCTTCTTGCCAAAGGAATGCTTCATGAGCTTTCGGATCTGTACCATTTATCGGACTATCGGGACACGATCATACTGATGGAGGGCTTCGGCGAGAAATCCTACGACAAGCTGATCGCTGCCTTAGAGGCGTCACGCAGCACAACACTGCCGAAGTTTATCTACAGTCTCGGCATCCCAAACATTGGTCTGTCCAATGCCAAAATGATCTGCAATGCGCTTGACAACAATCTCGATCATATCCGCCACTGCACAGTGGAAGAGCTGACAGAGATTGACGGGGTCGGCGAAGTCATTGCCAGAAGCTTTGTCGAATATTTTGCAACTCCGCTCCACAATAAGATTGTCGATGATCTTTTAAAGGAGATCACATTTGAACAGACAAAGGCAGAGAGCGGTGCGCAGAATCTGACGGGTCTCGTGTTTGTGATCACAGGCTCCCTGGAGCATTTTGCCAACCGAAGTGCCTTAAAGGAGTGCATCGAGAATGCCGGCGGCAAGGTAACCGGAAGCGTCACCTCCAAGACCTCCTATCTGATCAATAACGATATTGCAAGCACCTCATCCAAGAACAAAAAGGCAAAGGAGCTGAATGTGCCGATCATCACGGAGGCGCAGGTTATGGAGCAGTTCGGGCTTGCTTGACAGAATAACAATTATCTGCAACAATAATGTGTACCCACTTTGGGCATTATCCCGGAGAGGGACAGTTTGCAGTAGAGAAAAGAGGAGTTGTATATGCCAATTAAGGTTCAGAATGATCTTCCTGCCAAGAAGATCATGGAAAAAGAAAATATATTTATTATGAATGAAACAAGGGCGGTTACACAGAATATCCGTCCTCTTCAAATTGCGATCCTCAACCTGATGCCACTTAAAGAAGACACCGAGATCCAGATGATGCGCAGTCTGTCCAATACACCTCTTCAGTTGGAAATAACCTTTTTGACAACTGCCAGCTATATCGGCAAGAACACACCGGCAAGCCACTTAAATCAGTTCTATCAGACCTTTGACGATGTAAAAAACAAGAACTTTGACGGACTGATCATCACCGGCGCACCGGTGGAGCAGATGGAGTACGAGGAGGTTCAGTACTGGGATGAGCTGACCCATATTATGGACTGGTCCAAGACAAATGTTACCTCCACTCTTCATATCTGCTGGGGCGCACAGGCAGGGCTTTACTATCATTACGGCATTCCGAAGTACCTGCTGCCGCAGAAGGCATTCGGCATCTTCGAGCACCGGGTACACCATCGCAAGATTCCGCTTCTTCGTGGCTTTGATGATGTTTTCTGGGCACCACATTCCCGTAATACCGGCGTCGACAGCAAGGCGATCGCTGCCTGCGATGACCTTTTGCTGCTTGCGGATTCCCCGGAGGTTGGAGAGCTGATCCTGATGGCGCAGGACGGCAGACAGATCTTCGTGCTCGGTCATCTCGAATATGACCGGCTTACCCTTGATAAGGAGTACAAGCGTGATATCGCTAAGGGCATTGATATCGCTCTCCCTGAGAATTATTATCCGAATGATGATCCGGATCAAAAGCCGCTGCTTCGCTGGCGCGGTGCAGCCAATGCAATGTACAGCAACTGGATCAACTATTATGTTTATCAGGAAACTCCGTTTGAGTTTATCAATACCGAGGCTGTATTATCAAAGCATCAGAACAGCTGATTTAAGGGCAGGATGTTTATAGGAAAGCATCCCCCTTTTTCGTTTGAAGGCATCTTTCGTACATCCCCTCTGAGAGACCGTTTCACAAACGCTTTCTCAGAGGGGATTATTTACTTTTTTGTCTACAAAAACTGATTCAAAACTGCACAATTTTTTATACGTTTCAACAAATTTATTCATCTATTTTTATCTATAAGATTGTGTTGTTACAGCATATATGATATAATTTCTCTATAACTTGCGTCAAAAACGCATTTTTTCTGTAAATAATAACTAATTTTCGGCAAATGAGCAGCTCATTACCGGAATGCATGGACTGAAAGGAGAAGGAAACGTGAATAGTCAGGAAATTGCACGGCTTGATGACATTCTGCAGAAGCATGATTACAATGCAACACTGCTGATCGCGATCATGCAGGATATCCAGAAAGTATATCATTACCTGCCGGAGGAGGCATTATGTTATATTGCCCGCAAGCTAAAGATCAGTGAAGCAAAAATTTATGGGGTAGCTACATTTTATGAGAATTTTTCATTGGAGCCGAAAGGACGATACGTCATTAAGATCTGTGACGGAACGGCATGTCATGTCCGCAAATCCGTACCGATTCTTGAGGAATTCCGCAATACACTGGGCTTAAGTAAAGAAAAGACAACAACCGATGATATGCTTTTCACCGTGGAAACGGTATCATGCCTTGGTGCCTGCGGTCTGGCGCCTGTCTGTACCGTCAACGACCATGTGCATCCGTCGATGACGCCGGAGAAAGCAAAAGCATTGATCCAGGAATTAAAGGAGGAAGCGGCCAATGAAAATTAACACAAGAGACGAACTTATCGCGAAGCAGAAGGAATATGCTGCTTCTTTAAACAGCCAGCGCAAGCAGATCCTGATCTGTGCCGGCACAGGCTGTGTTGCAGGAGGTTCCCTGCAGATTTATGACCGCATGAAGGAGATTATCGAGGAAAAGGGACTTCGCTGCGCTCTTGTTCTGGAAAAGGAGCCGCATGATGAAAGCATCGGCTTAAAGAAAAGCGGATGCCACGGCTTCTGTGAGATGGGACCACTTCTTCGGATCGAGCCAATGGGGTGGCTTTATCTGAAGGTAAAGCTCGAGGACTGCGAGGAGATCATCGAGAAAAGTATTATTCATGACGAGGTGGTAGACCGCCTTGTTTATCAGGACGAAAGTCTCAAATCCTATGTAAAGCAGGAAGATATTCCATTTTATAAAAAGCAGACGCGTATCGCCCTTGAATACTGCGGACGCATCAACGCCGAGAGCATTGCCGAATATATTGCTCTTGGCGGTTACAGCGCCGTTGCAAAGGCACTGTTTGATATGAGTTCCCAGGAGATCGTCGATGAGATCACCGAGTCCTGTCTGCGCGGACGCGGTGGCGGCGGATTTCCGGCCGGACGCAAATGGCAGCAGGTTCTTGATCAGAAGGAGGAAGAAAAATATATCGTCTGCAATGGTGACGAGGGCGATCCGGGTGCATTTATGGACCGCTCCATGATGGAGGGGGAACCGCACCGTGTCATCGAGGGTATGCTGATCGCTGCAATCGCAACAAACGCCCACCACGGATACATCTATGTCCGTGCAGAGTATCCGCTCGCGGTGGAACGCCTCCAGACGGCGATTGATAAGGCTAACGACAAGGGGCTGCTCGGAAAGAACATTCTCGGATCCGGCTTTGACTTTGATCTTCATATCAGTCAGGGTGCCGGTGCCTTTGTCTGTGGTGAAGGAAGTGCACTGACCACTTCTATTGAAGGAAACCGCGGTATGCCGCGTGTTAAGCCGCCGCGTACCGTTGAACACGGTCTTTTTAACAAGCCAACCGTTCTGAATAACGTAGAAACCTTCTGTAACGTACCGCCGATCATCTTAAACGGTGCGAAATGGTATCAGGGCTTTGGTCCTGCCAACAACCACGGCACGAAAGCCTTTGCCTTAACCGGAAATGTCAAAAACACCGGTCTGATCGAGGTTCCAATGGGAACTACACTCCGTGAGGTAATTTTTGACATCGGTGGCGGTGTCAAGGGCGGTGATTTCAAGGCAGTACAGATCGGCGGTCCGTCCGGCGGCTGTCTCTGTATCAGTGCAACGGAGGATCACCTCGACATGAAGCTTGACTTTGACTCCTTAAAGAAGGTCGGCGCCATGATCGGCTCCGGTGGTCTTGTTGTTATGAACGACAAGAGCTGTATGGTTGAAGTAGCACGTTTCTTCATGAACTTTACCCAGAACGAGTCCTGCGGTAAATGCGTTCCGTGCCGCGAGGGAACAAAACGTATGCTGGAGCTTTTAACGGATATCACCGAGGGACGCGGCACAATGGAGCATATTGAGCTTCTGGAAAAGCTTGCCGACACGATCTCTGCGACAGCACTCTGTGGTCTTGGAAAGACAGCGGCATCCCCTGTTGTCAGCACACTGAAATATTTCCGCGACGAATACGTTGCCCATGTCGTTGACAAGAAATGTCCGGCAGGACAGTGCAAGGCATTGATGACCTACCAGATCGATCCTTCTTTATGCCGCGGCTGTACCAAATGCGCCCGCATGTGTCCGGTAGAGGCAATCTCCGGCACCGTCAAGGAGCCGCATGTGATTGACACGACGAAATGTATCAAATGCGGTGCCTGCAAAGAGGGCTGTCACTTCAATGCCGTAAAAGAGGTTTGATTGAGAAAGGATGAGGTTTGAAAATGTCAGAAAAATATATGATCATTGACGGAATCCGTACCGCTTTTACGGATGAGAAAAATATCCTGCAGGTGATCCGCAAAGCAGGAATCCATGTACCAACCTTTTGTTATTATACCGATATGTCCATTTACGGGGCATGTCGTATGTGTGTGGTGGAAGACGAGCGCGGAAGCGTGATCGCCTCCTGTTCCACGCCGCCCAAGCATAAAATGGTGATCCGCACCAACACCTCCAAACTGCACCAGCACCGGAAAATGATCCTGGAGCTTTTGCTCGCATCTCACTGCCGCGACTGTACCGTCTGTGAGAAAAACGGAAACTGCCGCCTGCAGATGCTTGCTGCCAGATTCCACCTGACAAAGGTTCGTTTCCCGAATACACATCCGGAACCTGTGATCGATGATTCATCATTATCCATCGTCCGTGATCCGAGCAAATGTATTCTGTGTGGAGATTGTGTGCGCATGTGCAACGAGGTTCAGCATGTCGGTGCCATTGATTTTGCACACCGCGGTGCCAACATGATCGTAAGCCCGGCTTTCGGCCGCCCTATTGCCGAGACAGACTGTGTCAACTGCGGTCAGTGTGCCGCTGTCTGCCCGACTGCTGCCATCACGATCAAAAAGGACTTAAAAGGCGTATGGCAGGCTCTTTATGCTCCAAACAAGCGCGTGGTTGTCCAGATCGCACCGGCAGTCCGTGTGGCGATCGGAGAGGAGTTCGGAATCGCCCCCGGCAAAAACACGATCGGCAAGATCTACACCGCATTGCGTATGCTTGGCTTTGACACGGTATTTGACACAAGCTTCAGTGCCGATCTGACTGTGATCGAGGAGGCAAATGAGCTTCTTTACAAGCTGGAAAACGGTGAGAAGAAATATCCGCTTGGCAATTCCATGCCTCTGTTTACTTCCTGCTGTCCGGCATGGGTACGCTTTGTTGAGACAAAATATCCGGAGCTTCTCCCATATGTCTCTACCTGCAAGTCACCAATGGAAATGTTTGGTGCCGTTTTAAAGGAATACTACAAGCCGGCAGACGAGGAAGCCGGTCTTGAGACTGTTTCCGTGGCTGTCATGCCATGTGTTGCCAAGAAATACGAGGCAGCACGCGAGGAATTTAAGCGAAACGAAGTGCCGGATGTGGACTATGTCATCACCACCAAGGAGCTGATCTTAATGATCAAGGAGCTCGGTGTTCAGTTTCAGGAGATCGAGCCAAGTGCACCGGATATGCCTTTCTCGATCAATTCCGGCGCCGGCGTGATCTTCGGTGTCACCGGCGGTGTTATGGAGGCTGCACTGCGCCATGTTGCGGACAAGAACAACGAAGCACTGCGCGAGATTGAATATTCCGGCGTGAGAGGGCTGGAAGGAACTAAAATCGCCGAGATCGAGCTTGGTGGAAACACGCTTCGCGTCGGCATCGTCAACGGACTGGGTAATGCCGATGCACTGATCAAGAAACTGCAGCGCGGCGAAGAAAAGCTTGACTTTGTCGAGGTTATGGCATGTCCTTACGGATGTATCGGCGGAGCCGGCCAGCCATTTGGATACCGCAGCGTCAAGCAGGACCGTGCACAGGGTATGTACAAGGCTGACAAGTCAGCGATCGTGAAACGCTCCTGTGAGAATCCAACGCTGATCAACCTCTACGAAAACGGTATGTTAAAGGATCGCGCACACGAACTGCTCCATGTACATTATGGCAAATAATCCCCGCGAATCGGTTGACATTCCCGTCAAAAATAGATATGCTGTTATATACAGAAATGATATATAAGACTTAATTGGCAGATAAGATTTTATGTCTGCCTGCCAGCGAGATGTCATTCACAGGGGAGGTAACTGATCATGGGGAGCAGTATCGATTACAAAGTTGACAAGATCACTGATTATCTTTATCGCAAACGCCTTAAGATTGCGAGAGATATTACCGTACAGGCAAGACGGCACGCTTTTCGGTTTGAACTGAAGCTGTCCAGAGATGATTACACCACGGTTACGATCAATTCCAACCGTACATACATTCTTGCGATGCCAAAGTCATCCATGCTGCCGGAGGATGAGACCATGTCCTACGTCAAGGATATGCCGTTTTCTGAGAAGATGGCACTTGTTGATGCCTGGGGCGAGTTAAAGATGCGTTTAAACAGAACGATCACCAGAGAGGGTAATCTCGGTCTTACCTTCGAGGAGGAGTCTCCAAAGAAGCCTTCCCCGGAAGCAAAGTCAGAGTAAGACTTCCGGTCAGGAACAGACCGGCAGCATATACGGCACAGAAGACAATGCCGGCAATCAAAAGACATACGATAGAGACATTTCCAAAGCAGTTGCCAGACCACTGGTAGCTGCTTTTTGCTGCAATGGTACAGGGCAGGATCAGAAGTGAGGGAAGCAGGATCTGACGAACCGGTTCAAATCGCTCTTCCTTGTCCTGACGTTTTCTCTCTGTCCGAAAATGCGGACACAGATAGATCAGCTCCAAAATAACCTGCAGAAGCTGGCTCACCAAAAGACCGATCAGATAAAGACGCATTCCATACCGTGGCACTGCCAGTACAAGAAACACGATCTTAATACCAAGACTGACTGCCGTGATGAGAAAGGTGATATGCGTCTTTTTCATTCCGTTGATAATGCTGGTCAGTGCTGTCGCAAGATACAGAAACGGACAAAGCCAGGATAAGGTCACCAGATATTCTCCCGCCATCTCATTGTGAAAGATCACTCTGCCAAGTTCCATGCCAAATACCATAAAAAACCCGGTACACAAAATGCCGAGCAGCAGGCAGTAGCGGATCGACAGGATAATACTTTTACGGATCATCCGGATATTCCCCGCCGCATCCGCCTCGGCAATGGACGGCACCAAAAGCACCGCCAGGGAATTGGTGATCGTCGATGGGAACAAAAGAAACGAAAATGTCATTCCTGTCAGCACTCCGTATATACTGAGTGCCTCTTCGCCGCTGTATCCGTATTTACGCAGCATTGCCGGCAGCAGTACCGTCTCAATGCTGTTTAACAGCGTAATAAAAAGCCTTGTCACAGTCAGGGTAGAAGCAAGCCAGACCAGCGAATAAACGCCACCGCGGTCCACTGATTTCATGAAATGATATTTCCTGACGTCAGCTTTGCTCTTATGACTCTGTTTTACATTTTCTCCATAAACCATCCGGTACACATTTTTTCTCTGCGACCGCAGATGACATGCAAGCTTATACACATTATAAAAACACGAACTGATCTCACCGACCGCAAGCCCCCATACGGCGATCCGACAGTTTTCCTGCGGGGTTGCTCCCGGAATCAAAAGATAAGAAATGCCAAACACAAAAACAATCCGGAAGATCTGTTCGATCACCTGCGTCATAGCAGGAATCTTTGCATCCTGGATACCGTAATAATAGCCGTTGATACAGGCAGACAGGCAGCAGAACGGGAAAAACACTGTCATGATCCTCAGATACGGCGTTAAAGACACCTCCATGACAAAATGTATGGCAACCCACTCTGCATTGCTCGAGAGAAGAAACTGCAGGAGTAGGGCAAGCGCCATTGCGATCACGGTTCCGATGACGAAAAGACGCAAGCAGCCGGAGGGGTTTTCTCTGTCATTTTTTCTCGAGGCGATTACCTGGGAGAGTGCCGTCTGAATGCCTGCCCCGTAAATCGTAAAGCAAATGGCATACACCGGAAAGATCAGCTGATAGATGCCAAGATAATGCGCCCCCAGAAGATCCGCGAGATAGATCCTGTAGAAAAAGCCGAGGACCCGTGTGATAAATCCGGTAATCGTCAATAATAACGTTCCCTTTAAAAGCCTGTGTGCCATTGTCGTTGTCATATTTCCTCCGGATCCGGCAGCATTTCGCTTCGGGATCATCGATTGTTTCTAAATATTTATGAAACCTAGGAATCAACTATGACGAAAATACGCATATACTAATGATAAGCCACCGTTTTCATATCTGGAGGAAACCATTATGATCTATCTGGACCATGCCGCTACAACAGCCGCTTATCCGGAGGTTGTCAGTGAGATGACACCCTATCTGGATCGTCAGTATTTCAATCCATCCGGCTCTTACCGGGAAGGCAGACTTCTGCACAAAAAGCTGGATAAGATCCGTGAAAAGCTGGCAGCCGTGATTCATGCCTCTCCGGAAGAAATTATATTTACCAGCGGTGGGACAGAGGCTGACAACTGGGTGCTGTTAAACGCAGCCAGAACCTATTCCTGCAAAGGCCGCCACATCATCACCTCCTCCATCGAGCATCACGCTATCCTGCACACCTGCGGTTTTCTGGAAAAGCAGGGATTTGAGGTTACCTACCTGCCCGTCACCAGAAACGGGATCATCGACTGTGATATGCTCAATGATGCAATCCGTCCGGACACGATTCTGATCAGTATTATGTATGCCAACAATGAGATCGGCACACTGCAGCCTGTCCATAAAATCGGACAGATTGCGCAAAAAAACAGCATTCCGTTTCACACGGATGCTGTTCAGGCATATGGACATCTTCCCATTCAGGTCGATGACGATTCGATTGATTTCTTAAGTGTCAGCGCCCATAAATTTGGTGGTCCGAAGGGCGTTGGATTTCTCTATGCGAACAAAGAGCTTGCACTCACTCCTCTGTTATATGGCGGTGCACAGGAAGCGGGCAGGAGAGCAGGCACCGAAAATGTTGCCGGCATCATCGGCATGGGAACCGCCTCTGACATTTCCACGGCACACCAAAAGGAACATACCCTGTTACAACAGACACTCAGAGACCACCTGATGAACCGAATCCTTTCGGAAATTCCGATGACACGATTAAACGGCAGCAGACAGGAACGGCTTCCCGGCAATATCAATGTCAGCTTCGCCGGCATCGACAGTGCAACCCTGATCGCCATGCTGGAAGCAAAAGACATTTACGTATCCGGCGGCTCCGCATGCTCCTCCTCAGATCCATCACCGTCCCACGTCTTAAAAGCAATCGGTCTGTCCGATGAGATGGCTCTGTCCGCCGTCCGTATCACGATCGGTCACGAAAATACGCCGGAGGAGATTGAGGAAACCTTCCGACAGATCAAAGACTGCGTACACGAACTCAGGTCTCTCGCATAGACGCTTACCTGCAGCAGATTCATAATGTCCAATTGCATTCAGACCACGTGCCAAAAGCAGCTTCTTAATATGCAGTTACTCAAAGTGCGATCATTTCCGGCTTTCGTCCGCGAAACTCGGTATAATACCGGAAACCACAGCTTTGTAACAGAGCCGGGATGCGTTCAAAGGCATACGCCAGATGCTTTGTCTCATGCGCATCGGAGCCGACCGTAATGATCTCGCCGCCAAGCTCTCTGTAACGCTTTAACACCTTTTCCTGCGGATTCGTGTGACCAAGACCGTATTTGATCCCCGCCGTATTTACCTCAATGCCTTTGCCGCGCGCAAGCAGAAGATGAAGGATCTCATCGACCGCATCTGCGGACTCCCGGAAACATTTTTCCATATATGCCTCATTGATGATGCCCTGCGCCTTGTATTTCTGCTGGGTCGGCGTATAGCGGATAATATAATCAATGTGTCCGTAGACGTCAAAGTCTATGCCTGTTTTGATATTTTCCATGGTCAGCTCGTAGTAGCGGCGGATGCCCTCCTTCTCCGAATACTGTTCCCAAAAAGCAGGGTAATAAGGATCGACATTGTCCACCAGATGTGTCGAACCGATTACAAAGTCAAACGGGTATCCATGCACCAGTGCATTGCAACGTTCTGTAAGATCCGGTTTCAGACCGATCTCTACACCACGGCGCAGCTCAAACTGCGGATATGACTCCTTCAGCGCGGCAAGCTTTGCAAAATATTCATCCACATCAAACAAAAACTCGACGCCATTTCCCATATCCGGGAAATCATAGTCAATATGGTCGGTAAAACAGATGGAAGATAAGTCAAGCTCAATCCCCTTTAAAACCATCTGTTCCATAGGTGTGTCACTGTCTGTTGAAAATGATGTATGCACATGATTATCCGAACGTATCATCAGTAAGTATCCCTCCTGTCCTAATCCTCAATTTCCTTTAATCCGGAAATATCCGGAACGATCGTCATGGAATAATTGGTATAATAAACAACAAAGCCCGGCTTGCTGCCGTTCGGCTTTTTGATATGTTTGCGCTCAATATAATCAATCTCTGCCTTTGCCTGATCCTTTGCCTTGGAATACCACGCGGCAAGAGCTGCTGCCTCCTCGAAAGTCCTGTCCGGAAGCTCTTTTCCTTCGGTCTTTACGATCACATGAGAGCCTGCCGTTCCCTTGGCATGAAACCACCAGTCGCCACCGTTGGCGAAGTGGAAGGTAAGCTCATCATTCTGATAATTATTCCGTCCGACGTACATATGAAAACCATCCGAAGAAATATAATGAAACGGCTTACTCTTTGTCTTAACCTTGCCACGGCTGCTTTTGGCTTCCGCATGCTTCTTGACATAGCCGCACTCCGAAAGCTCCCTGCGGATCAGGCTCAGATCTTCCTCCTGTCTTGCAATATCAAGTGCATTGCTGACAGACTCGAGATGCTCGATTTCCTGTCTTGTCTCCTCGATCTGGACTGTCAGCGCCTCAAAGGTTCTCTTAAGCTTGGCATATTTCTCGAAATATCGCTTGGCATTGTCCATCGCCGACTTCGTCTCATCAAGTGGGATCGTAACTTCCTTGCCGGTATAATAATTCTCACAGGTAAAGCTTTTCTCCCCGCCGGTAAGGCTGTAACCATATGTCGTAAGAAGATCACCATAGACCTTGTATTTATCACGCTTCTCAGTATCCCGAAGCTGTTTTTCCTGCAGATCGTATTTCTTGCGGCAGCGCTCCAACGCCGTGTTGGTCACACGACGAAGCTCAAAGGATTTCTGATGGATTCTCGAATAGAGCTCCTTCTGCGCATAATAATCATACAGCAGACGGCTCATGCTGTCATACACAATACTCTGACAGCTCTCATCCCGCTCATACGAAGTCAGGTCAAATGCCGCAAACTCCACAGGCTCCTGTCCGCGCCGGATCATAGTCGGCACAAAGGAGTGGGAGAGAAGCTCTTCCCGAAGCGTCTCAAAATTGCGGTACAGGTGCAGTCGCTCCATCTCCGTAAGCGCATCCGTAGATGTCACATCCGAAAGGCTTGCCCGATATAAAAGTTCATTTGCCATAACCGGACTGAAACCGGTAAGCGATGTATAGATTGCCTTTGCGGGCGGCATCGGCTTTGTCAGAACACGCTCTAAAAAGGTGTCCCTGTCCACGGTCAGCGGATCAAACTTCTCTAACGTATTCGGAATGAAATATGTTCTTCCCGGCAAAACCTCACGCACCGAGCTGACTAACGCCGAAACCCTCTTGATACTGTCTATGATCACATCATCCTCCTGACAGAAAATGATGTTGCTGTGCTTGCCCATCAGCTCGATATAAAGCTTTTTGTGGCACAGATCCCCCATCTCGTTGAGATGCTCCAGTTCAAAACAAAGAACACGCTCCAGTCCGATCTGACAAACCGAGAGTATCCTTGCATTGGACAAATGCTTTCGAAGCACCATACAAAAGGTCGGTGCCGTCATCGGAGAATTTTTGGTCTCCTCCGTCTCATAGATCAACGGAAGACTCGGATTGACCGAAAGTACAAGACGCTTCTGACTGCGCAGTGTCTTTTCTCCTTCCTGAGGGATACTCTGCTTGATCGTCAGAAGCAGCTCATCCTTCTCCGGCTGGGCGATCTTTGTGACGCGTCCGCCCGTAAGATCCCGGTTAAGCTCATATGCCATATCTGCGATCACCATTCCATCTAATGCCATGGATTCATCCTCCTTTATCTTTATTTATCTCCATAAATCATCAAATATGCGACAGCAATTTGGAAAAGATATCCATTGTGATCTGATTTTCGTTCATGCATCATTTTATATGTACCGTCTCCGTTTTGCAACAGTTGCCAAAAAATATTTAATATGGTAAATTATGATATAAAAGAAATGGCTTCATTCACTGCTGTTTCAAAATGATTTTACCATTAGAAAAGAGGGAAGCACATTGCTCCGTTTTATATATGTTTTAATACGGAACCTGCACAGGGCATGGATGATCCCGCAAGCGGGCTATTATGCTGTCAGGGAGCGCAAATATTCCGAGGAGTTCCGTTATCAGTATGACCTGAAGATGATCCGTCAGATGATGAAAACCGCACGGATCTCCACCTCCGTTTATGGCAGAGATAATCTTCCTGCTACCGGAGGTTATGTTATGTTTCCGAACCATCAGGGCAAATACGACGCACTCGGAATCATGTACGGTCATCCGCTGCCCTGCTCTGTGGTAATGGATGACGCCCGTTCCCATATGCCTCTTGTCAGCCAGTTTATCGATCTGGTCAAAGGAAAGCGGATCAAGCTGCACGATATCCGTCAGGCAGCCCGGATCATCCATGAGGTTTCCCAGGAGACCGCACAGGGACGCAAGTTCATTATTTTTCCGGCAGGAGGCTATAAGCACCGCAACGGTAACCACGTGGATCCGTTTAAACCGAGTACGTTTAAGAGTGCCATGAAGGTGAAAGCGCCGATCGTTCCTGTTGCACTCGTGGATTCCTGGAAAGTATATGATCTCAATTCCCTGCGCCGCGTCCACACACAGGTATATTTTCTGAAGCCACTCTATTATGAGGACTATAAGGATATGAAGTCTGTTGAGGTATGCGACCTTGTATACCGCCGCGTCTGCAAGGCGGTCCGGCTCGGTGAACGCAATCTGCCGGAGCTTGCCGTCCGCTGCTGATGGATAAGTACCATACCTGAGCTGCAGAAAGATTACTAATTTGGCGGATCACAACATAAGCATTATCAAAAGGAAGGAGGATGTCCCATGAAGCAATTACATAAACAGCACTGGCTGATCATCTGCATGATCCTTGTAATGATTGTTTCTGCATCCGGCATGGATGTAACTTCACTTCCACAGGGACATTCTCCGGAATTTTCTGCGAACGGCAGTCTTATTCAGACCACCACTGTCCAGAACAGTTCTCTGGAGCTTTGCAGCCCGGAGCTTCTTGGCGTCCGTCTGATCCAGCCGAGACTGAGTAACGCGCGTCCGGTCACGCTCAGACAGGACGGCAGACAGCAGCATGATCTGACTCTTCTTTACACGATTGCTGTTCTTTCTATCTGTACCTTTTTTTCCAGAAGAGATTTTACCCCCGCCATTTACAGATCTACTACCTTCCGGCTTGCAACCGCTATACGGTTTATCCACGACAAGGATGGGGCGAAAGCAGACCTTTTATTCCAATAGGGTACCACCGGTGAGTTTCTGACTGTTTTCTTTTGGTACCTGTTTCACCTTATTTATAACATGAAAACAGAATAAAAGGAAAAGAGGTTTTATATTATGAGTACAACTATCGCTTTAGCTATTATAGGTATTGTTATTTTAGGAATCACGATCTTCAGTTTTCAGTTTTCCAACACAGGATCTGCTAATACAGACGCTGATACCGGTGAGAACAGTGACCGTGCTTCCAAGTAATCGGAAACATCCGGCTACGAAAAGACAACGCTTTTAAGCGCATGCCGGAATAAGTACGGAAAATCAACGGATGCATCGTCCTGCTGCGTACATAACGGGATCCGTTCCAGAATCTCTCCGTTTAGAAGCAGTTCTTTGTATCCAATGATATCTCCACCACGGACAGGTGCCGTCAGCTTCTCGGGAAGTGATGTTTTGAGTTCGATCACATCATCGATCCGAAGAGGCATCGGCACGCTGTCCGTATCTTTTGAAAGAGCTGATACTAAAACCGTATGCTGCCGTCCATTTTCAACCGGAAGGTTAAAGGTATCCTGTCCCAACGGGATATCACAGGTCTGAAAGCCCTCAAAGCCATAATCCATCAGCTGTTTCGTATCAGACCATTTATATGTTTTATGCGGCGGCCAGCCACAGGCAAGCACTGCCGAAACTAACGTGCGTCCTTTCCGTTTGGCTGCACCGCAGAAGCAGTATCCCGCATTTCCGGTAAATCCGGTTTTAATTCCAATCGCACCGTCATACATTCCAAGAAACGCATCGTGATTATTCACGGTAAAGCTGCGCTTCCCCGACTGATCCTGAAACTGATACTGCGGCGTCTGTATGATCTTTAGAAAGTTTTCGTTCTGAATGGCATAAGCACTGATCATACAAAGCTCCTTTGCTGTGGTATAGTGTTTTTCATCATCCAGTCCGTTCGGCGTGACAAAGCTAGTGGACTCACAGCCAAGCTCTCTGGCTTTTTCGTTCATTTTGTCAGCAAAGCCTTTGACAGAGCCGCCGAGATATTCTGCGATTGCAACTGCCGTATCATTATGGGATTCTAACATCAGGGAATAGAGTAGATCGCGCAGACGGTATTTTTCGCCCTCTCTGATATTTAACTGCACATCCGGCATCGATGCTGCGTAGGAGGACACCGGAACAAATTCATCAAGCCTGTCTGATTCCAGGGCAAGGATGCAGGTCATGATCTTTGTTGTGCTTGCCATCGGCATTGGCTCCTGTTCATTCTTCGAGAGAAGCAGCCTTCCGGAAGCCGTATCCATCACACAGTATGCTTTGGCATATAAGGCGGATGGGGTAGAAGCGGCGACCTTTGAGCCAAGCTGCGCGCCGGTCAGACGAACCTGTGTGGCAGGCTGTATTGTCACTGACGGATCCGGTGTTAAAAAGCGGTTTTCCTGCTCTTTTAATGTGCGTTTCAAGGGCTGTGCCAAAAGAAAAATACAGAAACCAAGAAGGAGAATGCTAATGATTTTTTGCATGGTATTTACCTGTTATACATATAGAATTACCTAATTATATGAGGAAACGGCAAAATCATTCTTTTTTCTTTTATTTCTGAAAAAAATGGCGAAAAAACGGTTGCCATTTTTGCCCAAAAGAGATACACTTATACTTGGTCTAAATTTGTTTTTATTATAACTATTATATAGGAGGTCAAAACATGAGTAACTCAAACACTTTGTCTGCAAAAGACCGTATTGAGTCTTTGGTGGACGAGAATAGTTTTGTTGAACTCGGTGCCGGAATCACTAAGAGAAGCACAGATTTCAACATGGAGGAGAAATCTGTACCGGCAGATGGTGTCATCACCGGATATGGACTGATCCAGAACAATCCTGTCTATGTATACAGTCAGGATGCATCTGCACTGAATGGTACGATCGGAGAAATGCATGCAAAGAAGATCGCACACATCTATGAATTGGCAATGAAGACAGGGGTTCCTGTCATTGGACTGATCGATTGTGCAGGAATGCGTCTTCAGGAGTCTACCGATGCCCTTGCAGGCTTTGGTCAGATCTACAAGATGAAGGCAAAGGCTTCCGGCGTGATCCCACAGATCAGCGCTATCTTTGGCAACTGCGGCGGCGGTGTTGCTGTTATGGCTGCCATGAGCGATTTTACATTTATGGAGCAGAATAACGGTAAGCTTTTCGTAAATTCTCCGAATACTCTGGAGGGTAACTACGCAGATAAGCTTGATACCGCTTCTGCAGATTTCCAGAAGACCGCTTCCGTTGTGGATGTTATCTGCGACGGTGAGGAATACCTTCTTTCGGAGCTTCGTGATCTTGTAAGCATTCTCCCGGAGAATAACAATGAGATCGGCGGCATGGAAGAGTGCATGGATGACTTAAACCGTCTTGTACCTGACTTTGCAGATGAGATCAAGGATCCTGCAATAGCATTTGAGGATCTCGGCGACAACAACTTCTTCCTTGAGTTAAAGAGGGACTTTGCCAAGGAGATGGTAACAGGCTTTATCAGCCTTGACGGCATGACAGTCGGCTGCGTTGCCAACAGAACTGCCGTATACGGCGAGGATGGAAGCGAGCAGGAGAGTTTCGAGGCACGCCTGACCTCTGACGGATGTGATAAGGCAGCTTCTTTCATTAAGACATGTGATGCCTTCAATATTCCGATCCTGACACTGACAAACGTTGAGGGATTTGCTACAACGGTTGAGGAAGAGAAGACGATTGCTTCCAAGGCTGCAATTCTGACTGCTGCATTTGCTGAGGCAGATGTACCAAAGGTCAACCTGATTACAGGCAATGCTTACGGCAGTGCATACATCACAATGAACTCTAAGCACATCGGTGCTGACATGGTATTTGCCCTTCCTGATGCGAACATCGGTATGATGGATGCGCAGGTTGCCGCTAAGATCATGTATGCCGACGATAAGGATGCTGATATTTCCGCTAAGGCTGCTGAATTTGCAGCACAGTCCGGCACACAGGCTGCTGCAGCCAGAGGATATGTTGATTCCATCATCGCTCCGGAAGCAGCAAGAAAACAGTTAATTTTTGCATTCGAGCTTCTTTTCACTAAGAGTGAGTATCCAATCGGCAAGAAGCATGGAACCATCTAAAAAGGAGAGACATTTATGAAAAGAAAGTTATTATTATTTTTCTGTGTTTTATCCTGTGTACTGATGGTATCCGGATGTTCTTTGGTCCGTGGCAATGAAAACTTCGACAAGAAAACTCTCGAGCAGCAGACCGACAGTTTCTTAAACAACTGGTTTTCATTCGATTTCGATTCAACGATCGCCACTTACAAGGATCAGATGGATGAGACAACCCTTGCACAGTATAAGCTTTATGCAAAGCAGAAAAAGCAGTATAAGGGACTGAAAAAGAAAATCAAAACAGAGTATACGATCACAACAGATTCTGCAACGGTTACAGAGACCATTCTCTGTGAGAGCGGAGATAAGCTTCTTGCAAGTCTTACCTTCGACAAGGACGGACAGATCCAGACCGATGACAGCGGAAATTATTCATTCAAGTTTGATGAATATAAGACCCTCGGTCAGAAAATGCAGAAGGCCGGACTGAATACGATCATGAGTATGTCTATCGTATTCCTGGTACTGATCTTCATCAGTCTGTTGATCAGCTGCTTCAAGTTTATCGGTCTCATCGGTAAAGGTAAGGCTGATAAGTCACCTGTAGCAGTTGCCGCAGCTCCGGCAGCTCCGGTTTCCGAGCCGGAGGATCTTACAGATGATCTGGAACTTGTAGCAGTCATCACCGCAGCGATCGCAGCCGCTTCTGAGACAGAGAGTGCAGACGGTCTTGTTGTTCGCTCAATTATCCGTCGATAGTAATATCAAACAAATGAATGAATTTATTTAATGGAGGATTATCATGAAAAATTATACAATTACAGTAAATGGAACTGTTTATGACGTAACTGTGGAAGAGGGAACAGGCTCTGCAGCACCGGCAGCAGCAAGTGCACCAAAGGCTGCTCCTAAGGCAGCTAAGCCGGCAGCCGCTAAATCAGCTGGCGCTGGTTCTGTAAAGGTAAATGCACCGATGCCCGGAAAGATCCTTTCCGTAAAGGCATCTGTTGGACAGGCGGTTAAGAAGGGTGATGTTCTTCTTATTCTTGAGGCTATGAAGATGGAGAACGAGGTTGTTGCTCCGGAGGACGGTACTGTAGCAAGCATTGATGTTGCTGCCGGAGATTCTGTTGAGGCTGGTGCTGTACTTGCAACTTTGAACTAATTTAGGAGGGAATAACTTTGGATTATATTATCTCAACGCTTGAGAATCTTGCCGGTCAGACAGCGTTTACAACGCTGACACCCGGTAACTACCTGATGATTCTGGTAGGCTGTGTATTTCTCTATTTAGCGATCAAAAAAGAATATGAGCCATTGTTGCTGGTTCCGATTGCATTTGGTATGATCCTGGTAAATATTTACCCGGACATCATGGCAAATCCTGAAGACACCTCCAATGGCGTTGGTGGATTATTACATTATTTCTACATTCTCGATGAGTGGAGTATCCTGCCATCACTGATCTTCCTTGGAGTCGGTGCCATGACAGACTTTGGTCCACTGATTGCAAACCCAATGAGCTTTTTACTTGGTGCTGCCGCACAGTTCGGTATCTTTTCTGCTTACCTGATCGCAATCCTCTGGGGATTCAACGATAAAGCTGCAGCAGCAATTTCTATCATCGGTGGTGCCGATGGTCCTACATCCATTTTCCTCTGCGGTAAGTTAAAACAGACGGAATATATGGGACCGATCGCCGTTGCGGCATATTCTTATATGTCACTTGTGCCGATCATCCAGCCTCCGATCATGAAGCTTTTCACAACAGAGAAGGAGCGTAAGATCAAGATGGAGCAGCTTCGTCCTGTATCTAAGCTGGAGAAGATCCTGTTCCCGATCATCGTTACGATCGTTGTATGTCTGCTCCTGCCGACAACAGCTCCTCTGGTAGGTATGCTGATGCTTGGTAACCTGTTCAAGGAGTCCGGCGTTGTGAAACAGCTTACAGAGACTGCATCCAATGCACTTATGTACATCGTTGTTATCCTGCTTGGTACTTCTGTCGGTGCTTCCACATCTGCAGAGGCATTCTTAAGACTCAGCACATTAAAGATCGTTGGTCTTGGTCTGATTGCATTTGCGATCGGTACCGCTTCCGGTGTATTGTTCGGTAAGCTGATGTGCTTTGTAACAAGAGGAAAAGTAAACCCATTGATTGGTTCTGCCGGTGTATCTGCCGTTCCTATGGCAGCCCGTGTTTCCCAGAAGGTCGGAGCGGAAGCAGATCCTACAAACTTCCTGCTGATGCACGCAATGGGACCAAACGTTGCCGGAGTTATCGGTACTGCAGTCGCAGCCGGTGTATTTATGGCAATCTTTGGAATTTAGAATTGGAGGAGAATCATGGCTAATAAAGAGAAATCTATCGAAAAGAAACCGTTAAAAATAACCGAAACCATTCTGCGTGATGCTCATCAGTCTCTGATCGCCACCAGAATGACAACAGAGCAGATGCTTCCGATCGTTGATAAGATGGATCAGATCGGATACCATGCAGTAGAGTGCTGGGGTGGAGCTACATTTGATGCCTCCCTTCGTTTCCTGAAGGAGGATCCATGGGAGAGACTTCGTAAGCTCAGAGCAGGCTTCAAGAATACAAAGCTGCAGATGCTTTTCCGTGGTCAGAACATTCTTGGTTACAACCATTATGCAGATGACGTAGTAGAGTATTTCGTACAGAAATCTATCGCAAACGGAATTGATATCATCCGTATCTTTGACTGTCTGAACGATCTTCGTAACCTTGAGACTGCTGTAAAGGCAGCCAATAAGGAGAACGGACATGCTCAGATCGCTCTTTCCTACACACTCGGAGATGCTTATACTCTGGATTACTGGAAAGACATGGCTAAAAGAATTGAGGACATGGGTGCAAAGTCCCTGTGTATCAAGGATATGGCCGGTCTGTTAGTTCCTGTTAAGGCTACCGAGCTTGTTGAGGCTCTTAAGGAGTCTGTTGATATTCCGATCGACCTGCATACACATTACACATCCGGTGTTGCTTCCATGACTTACATGAAGGCAGTAGAGGCAGGCTGCGATATCATTGATACCGCAATCTCTCCATTCGCAATGGGTACCAGCCAGCCTGCAACAGAGGTTATGGTTGAGGCATTCAAGGGAACACCTTATGATACAGGTCTTGATCTTGACAAGCTGTCAGAGATCGCCGATTACTTCCGTCCAATGCGTGAAGAGGCATTAAAGACAGGTCTTATGAATACAAAGGTACTTGGTGTTAACATCCAGACACTTCGTTATCAGGTACCGGGCGGTATGCTCAGTAACCTCGTTTCCCAGTTAAAGGAAATGGGTCAGGAGGATAAGTACGAGCAGGTTCTCGAGGAAGTGCCAAAGGTTCGTAAGGACTTCGGTGAGCCACCACTTGTTACACCTTCTTCACAGATCGTTGGTACACAGGCAGTGCTCAATGTCGTATCCGGCGAGCGTTATAAGATGGTTACCAAAGAGTCCAAGAAGCTTCTCTCCGGAGAGTTTGGTCAGACTGTTAAGCCATTCAATAAAGAAGTTCAGAAGAAGTGTATCGGTGATACAAAGCCGATCACCTGCCGTCCGGCCGATCTGATCAAGCCGCAGCTTGCAGATATCGAGAAGGAGATGGCTCAGTACAAGCAGCAGGATGAGGATGTGCTTTCTTATGCACTGTTCCCACAGGTTGCTACAGAGTTCTTCAAGTACCGTGAAGCACAGCAGAATAAGGTCGATGCGGCTGCTGCGGATACTGACAGCAAGGCTTATCCGGTCTAATTCACTGTTTGTATATGATATAATTTGATATTTTTTAAGAAGCCGGACTGCATTTTACATGCTCCGGCTTCTGATTTCTAAAAAACAAAACGGACTTTCGTATAATATCGAAAGCCCGTTTTGTTTTATGTACGTTTAAATAAAATGATAGATAATGATCGCGATCACGATTCCCACAATACTTCCCAGCGTGATCTTCACAGAAAGACCAAAGGTCAGTACCAGAATGCCAAGATCCAGCTTAAACGGCTGTGTCAGTCCAAACTTCTGACCATAATTGAGCCAGGAGAGGGCAGAAACGCCCGCTGTCGCCTGTGCGATAAAGCTTCCGATCACAATGCCCGCAAGCAGCAGAAGAAACAGCGCCCATTTATTTTTACCAGCACCGCGTGCCATAAGATTCACCTCATTTCTAATAGATATCACTTCTTCGATTATATAGGAAGCACATATGTTCGTCAAGAAAAAAATGACAATCCCTGTCTATTTCTGAATACTTTCTGAAACATATTCAAACAGACTTGTACAACAATGACAGATAGTGTATGATGCATATATATGTTGCGTTGACAAGTTACATATTCAGGAAGGATTTATTAAAATGAAGAAAACAAAAAAGAAAAAAAATAGAAAAATTATTTCCAAAATCCTCTTTGTGCTGGCACTGTGTGTCAGTGTATTTGCAGGCTTCTGGATCGCACGTACTCAGATCGTATTCAGTTCCGTGAATCAGAATAAGGACAATGCTTTTAAGCAGGTAAAGCTTCCGAAGGGCAACTATAAAAGCGATAATAACATCGTCAATATTCTGATCATCGGAAACGATTATCGAAAAGAATCCGGCTATTCCGCTGCAGGTCTTCCGGACGTTATGATGATCGCCACCCTTGATAAGAAGCATAAGAACTTAAAGCTGACCTCTCTGCTTCGTGATCAGGTCGTTGATATACCGGGGCACGGTCAGAACCGTCTTAACTCCTGCTTCGGATACGGAGAGGATGGTCCGACACTTCTTTATAAGACCATCGCCCAGAACTATAACATCAAACTTGACGGTTATGTCGAGGTTGGATTTGATGCCGTAAAGGCGATTGTCAACGCTGTCGGTGGTGTAGAGATTGAACTGACCGAGTCAGAGGCTGCGTATCTGAATGCAACGAACTATATCCGTCCTGCAAAGTACCGCAATGTCAAAGCCGGTACACACATCTTAAATGGTGCACAGGCACTTGGTTACAGCCGTATCCGTAAGCAGGCCAAGGGAATCACTCCGGTTACGCCAAACGGCAAAATGGACGATTACGGTCGTACCTGGCGTCAACGTAACGTGATCAATGCAATCTTTAACAAGGCCAAGGGAACCTCTTTGCCAAAGCTGATGGATATGGCTCAGACCATCCTCAGCAAGTATGTCACCACAGACTTAAACAGCCAGGATATCATCGGTTATATGAAAGATGTTGTCATGATGGGTACGATGGAGATCTACCAGCTGCAGATCCCAATGGACGGTTATTTTACGACACAGGCGAATTATCAGGCTCCGGGTTCTACAACAAACCTCGGTTCTGTGATCTTACCGGATATGACCACCAATACCGCTGCCTTAAAGGACTTCATTTTCAAGTATAAGGGTACACCGGGGCAGGAGTACACATACGGCGGAAGCACTGCCGCACCGCAGTAAATCCTCTTAGAACTTTATAGGATCCACTTTCTGTAATCGCAGGTTCACGCAGAGATCTTTACTCAGAGGAATACCGAATAAATCAGCCAGCCGCTTATCTTAAAACGACTGGCTTTTTTCTATTGCATAATCCACAGCTTTCATGTAAAATGTATAGGTATTTATTGTAAAACTATAAGATAAATGAGAGGTTACCATAATGTGGGTTAAAAGAGTACTTTATGTGGTTGCACTGATCGTAAGCGGAGCACTTGGATTTGTTGCTGCCAAAGGACAGGTTGCCGTAATAGACACTTTAGATGTTGTTCAGAGAGATTATGATACATCCTTTTCCAAGGTTGATCTTTCCGGCATCCATGTAAATTCCGATAATAACATTGTCAATATCCTGCTGGTCGGCAATGACTACCGAAAGGAATCCGGTTATTCTGCCGGAGGACTGACCGATACCATGCTGATCGCTACGCTTGATATGAAGCATGGCACCTTAAAGCTTACGACACTGATGCGTGATATGCTGGTTGAGATTCCGGGACATGGCAATAACAAGCTTAATGCAGCTAATTCCTATGGCGGCATCGAGCTTTTGTATAAAACAATCGCGCAGAATTTTAATATCCAGCTTGACGGCTATGTCGAAGTCAGCTTCGATGCTTTTAAGACAGTTGTCAATGACGTTGGTGGTGTAGAGATCGAACTGACCGAGTCCGAAGCAGCTTATCTGAATGCAACAAACTATATCCGTCCGGCTAAGTACCGTACTGTCAAAGCCGGCAAGCACACCTTAAACGGTGCACAGGCTCTCGGTTACTGCCGTATCCGTAAATATGCCAAGGGAATCCAGCCGGTCACACCAAACGGTCAGATTGACGATTACGGTCGTACCTGGCGTCAGCGTAATGCCATTACCAGTATCTTCAGCAAGGTGAAGAAGATGCCGAAGTCACAGTGGCTTAAGATTGCCAAGGATGTTCTGAAGCAGAACGTCAAGACAGATCTTTCCAACAAGCAGATCTTTAACTATATCAAAGATGTCGTCATGATGGGTACTACAACGATCCATCAGCTTCAGATCCCTGTCAACCCGTATTTCTCCGGCGGAAATGTTCCCGGCGTGGGCTCCTGCCTGTCCATCCAGAAGGAATATCAGGCAGATGCGATCAATCAGTTCGTCTTTAAGTACGATGGTAAAGGCGGAGAGTTTACGTATACCCCTTCCAGCGATGTCAGTGGTTATGTCAGCAGTTCGACACCATCAGCGTCACCGGCAAACTGACAAACCACATATTTTTCAAAATATAACAGCCATTGCAGAGCAATGCATTCCGGTATTGAACCGGAGCGCATTTTCCGCAATGGCATTTTTAGTAAAATCTTAAAGCGCAATGCGCGACAGATGCGAAACATCTGGATTTTGGGGATATTATATCCTGTCATTTACGAAACCAGAAATCTTTTTAGAAGTTTTCCGTATCCATCTGAATAGGTTGCCTTTTTTATGTCCTTTGCCGCGTAGATTGGGATTTCCTCCAACGTCTGATCATCAAGCGAATAGACGATTCTGCCGATCACATCTCCCCTTTTTACAGGCGCTGTCAGGTTATTTTTATATTCGATACTGCGCTTGATCTGATCACCGTATTCCCCTTTACACAGGGTATAAGAAAAGTCCTTGTCTACATATGCCTCCGCCACCTCCTGCACACCGTTTTCCACCGGAATATCCGGAAGCTTCAGGGTAGAAGTCTGATCGAGATAACCGGTACAGTTTGCAAAACCATAATCGAGAAGAGATGCCGCCTCTGCAAAACGCACCTTCGGCTCCGGTGCCGCCATGACTACTGCCGTAAGACTTACGCCCGCTCTGGATGCCGTGGCAGACAGACAATACTTTGCCTTCGAGGTCGAACCTGTCTTTAATCCGGTGATCCCCCGGTAAGTCCGGATCAGCTTATTCGTGTTGGTCAGACCGAACTGCGTATCTCCCTTTTTCGTGGAATGCGTGATCTCATCCATCCAGATGGTTGAGTACCGGCTGATCTGTGGGTAGGACGTGATCAGCGCACGGGACATAAGCGCCACATCGTAGGCACTGCTGTAGTGACCGCTTTCGATCGAATCATCCAGCCCGTTGCAGTTCTTAAAATGTGTATGCTCCATGCCAAGCGCTTTTGCCTTCTGATTCATCCGGTCCACAAATGCCTGCTCGGAGCCGGCAATAAACTCCGCCATGGCAACCGCCGCATCATTTGCACTGGACACACTGATACATTTGATCATCATGTCAACGCTCTGTGTTTCTCCGGGTTCTAAAAACACCTGTGATCCTCCCATGGAAGCGGCATACTCACTGACCGTAACCATATCCTCCATACTGATCTGCCCCTGTTTTAATGCATCAAAGATCAATAAAAGCGTCATGATCTTTGTAATACTCGCCGGAATGCGTTCCTGATCCTTTTCCTTTTCATACAGAATACGTCCGCCTGCGTTTTCGATCAATACAGCAGACGGTGCCGTGATCTCAAGAACATCCTGCGTTTGTTTTTCTGCCTGCTTTGCAGATGCACCGGAAGCACCATTTCCCGTCATACCGCCTGCAGACATGATAAATGCCAGAAACAGAGCAAAGGCTTTTCTATATTTCATAAGAAACCTCGCATCTCATTCAATTATCATAATATATTGTACAAAATGTCGGATTATTCCAAAAAATGTTTGGCAACCGTGGCATCTTCGTTTATAATAATGTGAGAACATTATGGGTATGCTTATTCTTTAAAGACGTTTCAAAGACGCGTACCCCAGAGAAAGGCATGGTATTTAATATGACAAGTAAAGAACGGGCAGAGTTAAAGTCTCAGGCAATGACAATGGACAGCATCTTTCAGATTGGCAAGGCGAGCCTGACACCACAGATGACACAAGCAATCCGTGATGCACTTCACGCCAGAGAACTGATCAAGATCTCTGTACTCAAAAACTGTGCAGACGATCCGAAGGAGCTTGCACGTATTCTTGCAGAGCGTACCGGTTCACAGGTTGTACAGGTGATCGGCAAGAAGATCGTACTATACAAATTAAATCCGGAGAAAGAAAAGAAGAGAAGGGAAGCTTCCAAATGAAGCAGATCGGCTTAATGGGCGGCACCTTTAATCCGATCCATAATGCCCATCTTGCCATGGCAGCTGCTGCTCTTGAGCAAATGGCTCTGGATGAGATCTGGTTTATGCCCTCCAAGAATCCGCCGCACAAGTCCTCACGGGATATTGTATCAGAGGAGCTTCGAAGTGACATGATCCGTCTTGCGATCCAGGGAGCACCACAATATATTTTCTCCGACTTTGAACTTCGCCATGAGGGGACGACTTACACCGCTGAGACACTGAAGCGGCTACAGCGGGAATATCCGGCAGACCGGTTTTATTTTCTGATGGGCGGAGATTCTTTTTTTCAACTGGAAACCTGGTATCACCCGGAGCAGATCATGAAGCTTACGACAATTCTGGCATTTTCCCGCAATGGAGAGACCGACAGGCAGATGCAGGCGCGGGCAGATGAGCTTGCACACCGTTATGAAGCGGATATCCGTCTTCTTTCCATGGAGGAGATGCCGGTAAGCTCCAGCCTTATCCGTGATCGGGTACAGAACGGACAGCCGGTCGGTGCACTGGTTCCTCCTGCAGTGGAAGAGTACATCCGTACAAACCATTTATACAAAGGAAGTGTGACAACATGATCAACTACGAACAACTGGAGCAGATCCAGAAGAAGCTTCAAAAAAACATCACCGCAAAGCGTTACCGCCATACGATCGGTGTACAGTATACCTCCATTTCGCTGGCAATGCGTTATGGTGTCGATCTGGATCAGGCAGCACTCGCAGGCCTTTTGCACGACTGCGCCAAATGCCTTGATGACAAGGAAATGCTGCGTCAGTGCGAGAAGAACAATATCGTATGCAACAAAACCGAGAAAAAGCAGCCATATCTGCTTCATGCGAAGCTTGGTGCCTGTTATGCCGCCAAAAAGTACGGCATAACCGATCCGGCGGTTGCCGGAGCGATCCGGTATCACACAACAGGGCGCCCCGGTATGACGCTGTTGGAAAAGATCGTGTTTACCGCCGATTATATTGAACCGAACCGCAAGCTGCTCGAGCATCTTCCTGCGATCCGCCAGATGGCATTTATTGATCTGGACGAGGCAGTCTATCTGATCCTCCGGGATACCGTAGATTACCTTGGTGAGTCTGATCCGGATAAGGAAAACGAGATTGAACATCATACACTGGAAGCCTACGAATATTATCGGAAACTGCACGAGGCAGCAAATGCCTGAGAGCAGTACATCACCCAGAAAGGAAGAATATATGAATCAGTCTAAAAAAATGGCACTGACCGCATACGAAGCATTGGACGAAAAGAAAGGCGAAGAGATCAGGATCATCGGAATCGGTGAGATTTCCATTCTTGCCGACTATTTTATTATTGCCGGAGGCGCAAGCAAACCACAGCTCCAGGCGATGATCAACAACGTACAGGAGAAAATGCATGAGGCAGGCTTTGACGTCAAGCGGATCGAGGGAAACCGCGACAGCAGCTGGATCCTGATGGATTACGGCGATCTTGTGGTACACCTTTTCAACCGTGATGACCGCCTGTTTTATGATCTTGAACACATCTGGTCAGACGGAAAGCCTGTCAACATTGACACCTTAAGAACATCTGTTTGACAAAGACTCTGACATATGATATTCTAAATAAAAGAACTTGTGTTTGCATCTTTTATACCATTTAACCAACGAAAAGGAGAACACTACCGTGGAAAAAGGAAGAATATCACCAAAGCAGTCCGAAATTCTGGAATATATTAAATCAGAAATCTTAAACCGTGGTTATCCACCGGCAGTCCGTGAGATCTGCGAAGCGGTTCATTTAAAGTCAACCTCCTCCGTACATTCTCATCTTGAGACACTTGAGAAGAACGGATATATCCGCCGCGACCCGACGAAGCCGCGTGCAATTGAGATTGTTGACGATGACTTTAATCTTGTTCGCCGTGAGATTGTCAATGTGCCTCTGATCGGAAGCGTTGCCGCTGGAGAGCCTATCTTTGCAGAGCAGAACATCGAGGGATATTTTCCTCTGCTGGCAGATGATATGCCGTCCGGTGAAGCATTTATGCTGAAGGTCAAGGGAGAGAGCATGATCAATGTCGGCATTTACGATGGCGATCATATTATCGTACATAAGCAGAATACGGCACACAACGGAGACCTTGTCGTAGCTCTGGTGGACGACTCCGCCACTGTCAAGACATTTTATAAGGAGAAAGGTCATTTTCGTTTACAGCCTGAGAATGACACAATGGATCCGATCATTGTTGATGAGGTTGAGATCCTTGGAACAGTATCCGGTTTATATCGTCGTTACTAGTCTTTTATCAGGGCAACAAATAATACGAACTTTTGTTCGAAAATCTATTGACAAACATTTGTTCGCGTGGTATATTTATATCACAGAACAGATGTTTGTCTTTTATTTTCTGATCCGGAGTCCTTTCCGGCAGTACAGAAGATATTTCGAATGGAGGTCTTTATGATGAAGAATTACAAATTTATCGTACCATGCATGATCATTGCTTTTCTGATGGGACTGCTCGTGATGAGCGGCATCAGCCGGATATCAGCTTCCCCTGCAAGGACACAGGCAGCGAATATCCGCGAGAAGCGTGTTGTATCTGTCATGGTCGAAGAGGACGACAGTATCTGGTCGATCGCCAAGCAGTATTACACAGAAGAATGCGGATCCATGAAGGATTATATTGCAGAGATTAAGAAATGTAATTCTATCTCATCAGACACCATTTATGCAGGTTATCCTTTGCTGGTGCCGGTATGGGCATCCGATGCCGAGCTTCCTGCTCTGGAGGAAGGCAGCCTGTAGCCGGTTCAATTATCGAACGAACAACAGACATCTGCATCTGCGCGCACAATGCGTAGAAGAGTTGTGCCATATACAACGAACTCGCCCTCTGCAATAGGATAAGCGGATTCCCTATATCCTCTTATCTGCGTATTATCAAGACGCCGGATCACCCCCTATAGATCCGGCGTCGATTTTTCCTGATTCTGCCTTGAATTTGTAACAATTATTCTGTACTATAATAGGATGCAAGGGTTGATACATTGGTCAACGACAACGTTACCATAGCAATGCGATCCGCAACATTCATCAGGTACTTCCTGATAATAAATATTAAGTACAAATTCACGAAATGAGGAAGAAACATTGAAGCATAAGTTTATTATCATCTTAAATTTGCTGCTTGGAGCAGCGCTTCTCGGAGGGGTGACCCTCCATCCATATACCGTCTCTGCAGAGACTGCGGAGATTGAGACAGACTCCGATGATCTGGAGGGTGTAGAATATGACAATGCCGATCAGAACGGCGTATTACTGGATATTGATATCGTTCCGGACGAATATGACCGCAAGCATTATGATGCCGCACTGAATACTGTTTATCTGGAAGATACCGATGACAGTCAACAGGTATTGTCGCTGTATACTGATTCTTCACCGGATACGGACAAGCTGACCTGGAACGCCGATGAAGAAAAGGGAATCCTGACTCTCGTCTTTCCAAACACATACAATGCAGTAGGAGAGCAGATACATGCACTCACGAATTCTACTTATGTCAAAACGATATCCGTCACCTCCGATTCCAACAATACAACCGTGACGGTAACATATCAGCCCGAGTGCATGATCTCCGTCGAGACAGAGGATGTTGGATTTTCCATTACCTTCTCCAAGTCATCGTATTCTCTGCGTATCCGTTTGCCGGAGGGAGTCACAATGGAACAGATCATAGATACCGATTATTATTACAACCACAAGTTTGTTCTCCAGATTCCAGGCAAGCACAAAAACCTGTATGATCAGTATCCGATCATACGGAAGAATCCGGTGATCACCGGCGTTAAAGTAACTCAGAGTGGCAGCAATACGAAGATTACGGTAAGTACCTCCAAGCTGCAGGGCTATAAGTATACCAGACAGGGCGATTATCTTTTCGTCACAATAGATCGTCCCCGTAAGATTTATAAAAATATTGTCGTTCTTGATGCAGGACACGGCGGTAAAGACTTCGGTGCAACAAACCGTGGTTCCAAAGAAAAAGCGATTAATTTCAAAATCATTTATACACTTGCCAGAAAATATTTTGACAGTCCCTCCTCCAGCGTAAAAGCATACTGGTCCCGTTACAATGACAAATTTATATCTCTGTCGGAACGCGCCCGCTTTGCAGCAGAGGTGGATGCGGATCTGTTTGTCAGTCTCCATATGAACAGTGCCTCCAATCGTTCTGCCAACGGCATGGAGGTCTATTATGCAAAAAGTAACAACCGAGTCACGGATACCGGTCTGTCCAGCCAGAAGTTAGCAAGGAAAATGCATGATCGTCTGGAGAATAATCTGACTATTCCAAGCCGTGGCGTCAAAAAGGCTGAATTTTATGTACTGCGTCACAATACAGTACCATCCATTTTGATCGAGCTTGGCTTTATATCCGGTAACCGTGATTACAACAAGATCACGTCTCCGGCATATCAGAAGAAAACAGCACAGAATATTTACGAAGGGATTGCAGACATATTTAAAGCATATCCTACCGGACGGTAGGAAGTACGGTGATATTTTTAGCAGATAAAAAATATCACCGTTTTTTATGCAGCGTCACTGCGTCAGCCGCACTTCGTTTCTGTTCATCATCCATTGCCGCATAATGCTTTCTGGTAGTATTAACGTCATTGTGCCCCAGAACCTCTGCCACAAGATAAATATCACCGGTCTGCTGATAAAGTGCCGTACCATAGGTACTGCGCAGCTTATGCGGTGTAATATGCTTAAAAGAAGTGATCTGAGAAGTATATTCATTCACCAGATTTTCGATCGCCTGCACACTGATGCGTCGCTTCTGGATCGAATAGAAGAGGGCATGTTCATGACCTTCCCTGGGCTTAACGTGAACACGTTCCTCGGTAATATAGCTTTTCAATGCATTGGCAACCTCCTCGCCAAAATAAACATATTCCTCCTTGCCGCCTTTCCGAATGATCCGGATACGGTTATTCTTAAAATCAACATCCTCAATATCAAGTCCGACACACTCCGAAACACGAATCCCCGTTCCAAGAAACAATGTAAAAATCGCAATATTTCTCTGCTTATTTTTCTCATAATAGACCTTTTTCATGCCGGACAAATGATCTCCGCCATGCTCAACAAGCTCTAAAAGATCACTGACTTCGTCGGCATCCAGCCGGATAATTTCCCGGTCATGAAGCTTAGGCATATCGACCACAACCGTTGGATTATGGCGCAACAGATCCCGCTTCTGATAATACAGAAAAAAGCTTCTTAACGAAGCAAACTTGCGCTTAATGCCTCGTTCATCATTCGTAAACACCTGACCATCATAGGTATAATATTTGAGATATTCCAGATATTCTTCAATATCCACCGGCTGGAGCTGATCCAGATCACTAAGACAGATATCCGTCATCTGTGCGTTCTTAAAAGACGGATTCTCAGACAGCAGGAAACGGAAAAAGGTACGAATATCATACCCGTAACCAATCCGTGTCTTTGCTGTGGTAGTCGGTTCAATTCCGCGAAAATAATCCCTGCAGAAAGACGGCATTGTCTTTAACAGCTCGCGCAGCTTCACAGTATTTTGATTCGATGTACTCTGATGATATGTCTGTACGTTGGATGTTCCCATAAATAACAACTCCTTATAAGTCTTATTAAAATAATAACGCCGTAGCCATATTGTATCATATTGGGCTTAAACCGGCAAGCTCTATTTGAAAAACTGGAGTTTATCCAAGAGAGTGATTTAAAAAAGACAGATACTACTATCTGCCCTGCCCGGATAAAAGCTTTTGAAGTTCGTTGCGTTCTGACTCGCTAAACTTCTGATTTGCAAGATATGACTGAATGAAATTCTCCAACGATCCGTTATACATCTGATTCAGCAATGCCTTTGTTTCAATTTCCTGAATCTTTCTCTTTGTAATATTGGCACGACAGATAAAGCCCGGATCTTCTCTGGTGATTGCGCCTTTATCAATCAGACGTTTGATCACCGTATAGGTTGTGTTTTTTTCCCAGCCGATATATTCCTTGATGATCTTGGAAATATCTCTGGCAGCCAGTGCCTTATTAGACCATAAAAGCTCCATAACATTTAATTCACCTTCATGTAAACGTATCTCTTTCATGAATTATCCTCCAGTTTCAAAGTAACCCCCATAATAATGTCATTAACAGAAAAAGGGTACACGTTTTCTACAATTGTGTTCTCATTTTGCAATTGCATTCTACAGCTATGTCATTCCAATCATACCCAGTCTGCTTTTATTCTACTCACTTAGAAGTCTTTCGTCAACGGGAATATGTCTAAAAAATTACATGCATTTTAATTCACTTTGCACAAAAATTAAGTATATTACATTTTATTTACACCAAGCGATATCGATTTTTGAATTTGTATTTTGTCTTACTGTTGTATTGCAAACATGCTACAGATGTAGAATTATGTTAATATGCATCATTCCAGATTTGAATATGCACATGATAAATTATTATTTTACTGTGTCAACAAAACTATTTTAATCAATTATATATGTCGCTTATATCAATTTTCAGACCTGTTCTACATGTGTAGATCAAGTAAGTACAGAGAGGTTTGATTTGCTCGCAGCTTCATCATCCGAAAAATATCATATGTTCTTTTTTGCAGAAAGCTGTGTTACAAGCTTTTCAAAATACTCCGGCAGCGGTGCCTCAAATTCCATATACTCCTTCGTTCTTGGATGAATAAAGCCAAGAACCTTTGCATGCAGGGTCTGACCTGTCAACCGGAACGGACACTTTTGCGGACCATATACCTGATCTCCCAGAATCGGATGACCAATGCTTGCCATATGCACACGGATCTGATGCGTGCGTCCCGTCTCAAGCTGGCATTCCACATAAGTGTATTTGCCATTGAGTTCATCCAGAATATGATAATGTGTGACGGCTTCTTTGCCGTTTTTTTCATTGATCGCCATCTTCTTGCGGTCAACCGGATGACGACCGATCTTCCCCTCTACGGTACCATCCTCTGCAAGGGATCCGAGTACGATTGCATGATACCTTCGCGTGATCGAATGTTCCTTAAGCTGCTCTGCAATGCACTGATGTGCATAATCGTTTTTGCAGGCAACGATCACACCGGTTGTGTCCTGATCGATACGATGCACGATTCCCGGACGCATAACGCCATTGATCCCTGAAAGGGAATCCTTACAGTGATACATTAATGCATTGACGATCGTTCCGGTATAATGTCCCGGTGCCGGATGCACCACCACCTGTTTGGGTTTATTGATCACGATCACATCGTCATCCTCGTATAAAATATCAAGCGGAATATTCTCGGGTACAATCTCCGGCTCTACCGGTTCCGGTGCCTCAAACACGATCTGATCCTGTCCCATCACCTTATAGCTTGCTTTCGCTGCCTTCCCATTGATCAAAACTGCTTTGCTTTTAATATTCTTCTGTAGGAATGATCTGGAGTAATCCGGCAGCTTCTGTGCCAGATATGCATCCAGACGTCTTCCCTCCTCTTCCGGAGCAACTGTAAATTCATATCGTTCTTCTGTCATTTTCTTCCTCATCATTTACTGCAAATATATAGACTGACTTTTTCTCATTATTTCCGGTAATGTTACAGACTACTGCTTTCTTTTTCTTTTTTCCCGCCAAATTTGTAGACCGCCATATCCTCTTCCTGATAATAAAATCCGATCAGCATGGCAAGAACCACCGCAGATACAACAACATAGCAGTCCGCCACATTAAAGATTGGAAAATCGATCACCTTTGCATACAGAAAATCAATGACGTAGCGATGCGCAAAGCGGTCATACATATTTCCCATTGCACCTGCAGCAAGCATAATGCTGAATATCCGGATCAGACGGTAATGCGGTGTGTCAGGCGTCTTAATATACACATACAGGATCATTACCAAGATCACAGCAGTCAACAGGATCAGAAATATCTGTTTATTTTGTAAAATGCCAAATGCAGCACCGTAATTTTTCAGGTAACGAAGCACAAAGAAATCTCCCAACACCTTCTTAGTCTCCTGTCCCTTTAAATATATAGTTGCCGCATTTTTGGTCCACTGGTCGATTCCAAACAGTATAAGAAACAGCAAAATACCTTTAATATACTTCTTCATGTTTATAAATTCCTTTCCAAAAAAACTGCCAAACCAAAGCGGAAACTGCATCTGGTCTGGCAGTAATTATTAGCAGCCGAAATATTTCATCCAATCTGTATTATTCCTCTGCATCAATCATTGTAAATGGACTCACACTCTTTGTCTCCTCCGGCATAACCTCAGAAGCAGGATCCTCCGGCTTGGTTACTGCAAATTCATCGTCTGCAGCCGGAACATTATCAAACTCACTTGGTGCGGTAAAAAGCTCACCCGGTGCCTGTGGAATTGTTCCGTTTGCTGTTGGATCTACACCGCTGATCCCTGCAGAGAAATCATCCTCCGCAGACTCTTCTGTCTTTGGTGCCGGATCCGGAATTGAATATGTCATATTATCTGCAGAACCAAAGTATGTCTCATTAGTTACATAGGTGTCTGTGTCATATGTCTCCTGAACAGTTGGAAGCTCATCCGTTGTCTCCTTGCTGCTGTCAGTATTCAGGGAAGCCATCGCCTCTGCTGCAATCGTATCAAGATCAGCACTCACATCAGGCTCTTCCTTCTTGGCATCCAGCTTGCTGAAATCAGGCATTGGAACAGCATGTGGTACAACCGGCTGTTCCTCGCTGACAGCATCTAATTTACTAAAGTCAGGCATTGGGATCTCATGTACCGGTGCACTCTCTGCCTCTTCCTCCTCGACCGGCTCAGCCTGAATCTCTACAGACTCCTCTGTGGTTGCTGCCGGAACAGGATCCGGAATTGAATATGTCATATTATCCGCAGAACCAAAGTATGTCTCATTGGTTACGTAGGTATCTGCATCGTATGTCTCCTGAACAGTTGGAAGCTCATCCGTTGTTGTCGGAGGAATCTCCTTTGTCTCTGTGCTGTCTGCAACAGATTCTTCCGTCTTCTCCGTCTCAGCCTCAGCAACAACCGGTGCAAGTGTTTCTTCTGCTTCCTTTGTCTCCTGCTCTGATGAAGAAGCTTCCCCGGCAGTCTCTGTCGTCTGTCCCGGTACAAAATCATCATAAGAGGTTCCGAGCATGTTGTTTACTGCTGTAAATGGATTCTCAGATGACTCCTGCTTCATCTCCTTTAAAGCCTCTTCGGCAATGGAATCAATCTCTTCTAACTTGGACTGGATATCATCTGCAGACTTCTCTGCCTCTGTCTCCTCCGGTACCGTATAAGAAGCAACTGCTTCCTCTGCTGTAACATGAATACCGGAAGCAACCTCATCAACGGATGGAGTCTCAATATTCAAAGAAGAAGTTTCTCCTGAAGTTTCCTCCTCAGAAGCTTTGTCTTCTGCCTCTTTTATAAGCCCCTCTGCAAGAATGTCAGTCTCCTCAGCCTTGTCTTCCTCTTCCCTCTCAGGAGCCGTGTCCTCAACCGGAAGGTCAAGCTCCCTGGTGTGTTCCTCCATATCATCAACACTCTGCTTTGCAGCAGCCTGCTCCTCAGCCATTTTAACCTGCTGGGACTCTAACAGCTCCTCTAAATCTGCTGTGCTCAGATCCTCATCCTGCAACTGCTCTAACTGCTTATTCAGAAGATCGTTAAACTGCTGTTTATATTCATCATAACAGCCCATCAGCTTTCTGACGATACCGGTAAGCTCTGCAATCTGCTTGCCGGACTCTGCTAATTTCTCCTCTGTCTTCTCGCGTGTATCCTTGATCACTTCATCCGCTGACTGCTTTGTATCTGCCATAATGCGGTCTGCACGTTCCTTCGCATTATACATGATATTGTCTGCTTTCTTCTCAGCTTCTGCAACAAGCTCGTCCGCCTTCTTCTGTGACTCCTTCTCAAGTGTATCTGCTTTCTCTTGTGCCTCGCTTGTCACCTTCTGAGCCTTCTCCTCAGCCTCCTTTGTGACAGCCGCAGCCCTCTCCTCAGATTCCTTTGTCAGCGTCTCTGCCTTTGTCTCAGACTCCAGCTTTAATGCGGCAGCAGTTTTCTCAGACTCCTTCTTCAGAGAAGCCGCACGCTCCTCAGACTCTCTTGTAAGCTTATTTGCCTTTTCCTGTGCATCTGCTACTAACCCGTCTGCACGCGATTTTGCCTCACGCAGCATTACCTCAGCCTTTGCTCTGGACTCCTTCTCAACCTGCGCTGCCGCAGTCTTGGATGTCTCCAGCGTCTCGGATGCTGTCTGCTCAGCAAGCACCAGTGTTTTCTGCAATGTCCCCTCCATCTGCTTATAATACTGGATACCCTCACTCAGCGTCGTGATTTTCTTTTTGAGATCGCTATTCTCCTTATAAAGCTGTTCATAGCTGACCTGAATTGATTCAATAAAATCGTCTGTCTCCTTTTTGTTGTATCCTCCCATGGTGGATTTCAGTACATGATTTTGAATGTCAATCGGTGTAAGCATACAATTTACCTCCTCTGAAAATTATAAAATGTTCATATAAATGGCAAAATCATCATTTTACCCTTGTTTTCCGCTACATTACGAGCACTTACCTATACGAAACAGGAACAAAGTTCCTGTAAATAAGTCAGTATTGTGATCAAAAGATACGGACATAGATCAAACTTTGCAGTGCACAGAATTGAATGCTTCACCAGCCACTGCATCGGATACCACATGGGTGTCATCAGAACGGCGATCAGCCGGACAATGCTGCTGCCAAACGGCATCATTACAAGAATGTTGCGAAGCAGATACAACAAAACGATGACATCCAGCACAATGAAAAAACATTGAAAGGTATAAAAAACCAGCCGCATCTTAGAACTCCTTGTTCAGTGTCGGAATCCCAAACTCATCATCTCTGGAAAGCTCCAGATAATCTCCGGAAATGTCAACATTTTCCGGAGAGAATATAAAGATATATCTTGAGATCTGGTGCATTTTACCGGAAATTGCAAAAATGCATCCTGAGATGAAATCCATAATCCTCTGTGCTTCCATAATGTCAATTCCTTCAAGATTGACCACAACAGCACGCCCCTGAAGAAGCATCTCACACGCATCCGTAGAATCCCCAAAATTCTTCGGCTTGCAGATGCATACCTCTAACCCCCTGGCAGTTGTCCGAATCGGAACTACCTTATTGGATGCTGTACGTACAGAAGTTCTTCTTGGCTCCGGCGCCGGCTGACGGGACTCCCCTTCCTCCTCATCATAACCGGAACGACGGCTGCTCTTTCGCTCAGAGCGTTTCTGACGTCTCTGCTCTTCCGCCAGAAGACTTCTCTCTTCCTCCTCATCGATATCGTCCTCGAAATCATCCTCATAGTAATCGTCATCATAGTCCTCATCGTCTCCGAGTCTCAATAACTGTAACAGATTTCCTAATGGATTCGCCATAACTTTACCTCCCGATGTCTCTCACATCTATTTTATATCGTAATTTCTCTCTCCGAAAATTCCTGTGCCGACACGAACATGTGTCGCACCTTCCTCTACGGCAACCTGATAGTCACCTGTCATTCCCATAGAAAGAACACTCATATCAACATTATCAATGTTTTTAGCTCCAATGTCAACCGACAATTGCTTTAATTGACGAAAAATACTGCGATTTTCTTCCGGATCTTCGACAAAAGGCGCTATCGTCATCAATCCGCGAATATGCAGATGCTCCAGTTTTGAAATCTGACGGACAAGCTCGAGTGTATCCTCCAGCTTGAGACCGAATTTGGATGCCTCCTGTGCCACATTGACCTCCACCAGAATATCTACATGGGTATTGCGCTTTACGCATTCCTTCTCGATTGCCTCTGCCAGATGCAGGGAATCAACCGAATGGATCAGGCAGGTTCTTCCGATGATATATTTGATCTTATTGGTCTGAAGATGACCGATAAAATGCCATTTAATATCCTTTGGCAGCACCTCATACTTCTCCTTAAGCTCCTGCGCCTTGTTCTCACCGAACTCGCGCTTTCCGTATTCATATGCCTCCTGTATCATTTCTACCGGCTTGGTCTTACTGACACTGATCAGTGTCACCTCGGAAACATCCCTTCCGGAACGTAAACATGCCTGCCGGATATTTTCTTCGACATTTTGTAAATTATCTTTGATCATGGTAATTCGTCCTTTCCCAATGTAGTATCAATATATGATGTCGTCCTCTCGGATCACCTTAGGATCCAGAATAATGTGATCATACGCCGACAATCCGCCGGAAGTATCCTTCTTGATGATGCTGTATTCATTATTCTGATAAGCGATCTGGATCGGGCGAAATTCGCAATATCCCTTGTTACAACAATACACGCCGTCTAGCTCTGCAAGCTCCGTCAGCGCAAGCTTGTTGGTTCCTGCGGTATCATCCGCAATCTCGGAACCGGCATCAAATGCATCTGCCGAAATATAACAGGTTGTCTCATCAACCATCTCGCCGTCACTGTTCTTTACCTTCTCGGTAAGCATTAAAATCTGTGGATACCGGGCGGTATACTCCGGTGTCCCGTCCTTTTTGTAGGTTACCGCAAGGACACCCTCTCCCTTCTGTGTATTCACCACATACTCTTCCGGGATCTTATAAAACTTCTTCTTCAAAATGGAAGACCGTGGAATCTTCAATCCCGCCTCATCGTTCATTTTGATCTCCAGATCAATATAACGGTTGTTGATATACTGGATCATATAACGCTTCAGATCTATCCGGGCATAATACCCGCCATCCATGGTAAACGTGGTTACCTGCGGTGTCACCTTTGCCTGGATCTTCTTCAACGTCACCGTGACGGTCTTATCCTGCTGGATATTTTTGAACTGCTCCTTCGATAACGGAAACACAACCGACCAGCTCTCATTCGTCACAAGACGATAGATCGGCGTCCCCGCTTTGACTGATTCTGTCTGACGTAGCTGCTTGGTCTCATCTGACGTACTCTCAAAGGTCTTCGACGTGATCTGATTCATGTCAAGAGCCTCCAGCCCGTCCGATGTATAAGAAATGATCCCACTCTCGCCGGCACTTCCAAACTGAAAAGACCCCTGTGAACCCTGCTCCTTTAAGATCTGTGTTACATTGTCTAAAAGCCTTGCATTGGTCAGCTCCGAGATCGTGTTATCAAGATTATATTTGAAGCTGTAGATTTCTTCAAAATGCGAGGTACTGTATGCTGCACGGTACGCAGCAATCTCACTGCGGATATCGCTGGTGTTCTGCGAGGTCAGCTTGACCTCTCCGGTCTGTGTTCCGGACAGCTTTTCATAAATCTGACCGGTCTGGTCAATGGAATAGATCTTCGTTCTGGCACCCACCTTCGTTCCGTCGGCAACATAATAATTGATATATCCCTCCTGATCGCTTGTGACCAGCTTCTCGTTTCGCAGGATGATCCCGCGCACCAGATTATCGTCTGCGATCTTTTTCTCGGTAACCTCGTAGATCGACACATTTTCCCTGGTCATAGACATGACACCCTGAAAAAGGACATATATGGCAAAAAGAACCAAAAAAGCTCCTGTAAACTTTGCATTTTTGCGTTTCATTTTAACGACATTGCCGGAACGGCGCTTTCCTGCCACAAAATCCCTCCTTCCGAATCTGGCTGTTTTAACCTTTTTATTATAGCTTTTTTTTCTAATTTTGACAAGATAAGTGCATAGAATTTCTACGACATGGGAATGCTATGGATGTATCATTAATCGGATACAGAAAGGCATGGTGTTTTATGAAAACATTAGATTATATTATCCTTGTACTCATCATCATCGGTGCTGTAAACTGGGGGCTTATCGGATTTTTCCAGTTCGATCTTGTCCGCGTGATCTTCGGAAATATGAGTATGTTTTCAAGGATCATCTACGCAGCGGTGGGACTTAGCGGTTTATATGCCCTCAGTTACTTCGGCCGGATCCGCTCCGCAATGTAAAAAAGCCAAACAAATGTTTTAATTTTCAGGAATTGCTTTGCAATTCCCGATGGCATTTCGCTGCGTTACGTCACTTTTCAATGCACTGAAAAAGAGAGGATCATTTTCCTCTCTTTACATATTCAAGCATATGATTCATCTGTGTATACATGGAATATGATGAATCTGCCTTCAAAATCACTGAAATATAATCCCGGTTCTTTTTGTCCTGCGAATACATGATCAGACAGGAACCCGCCTTGATCGTAGTTCCGCTCTTCCCTCCGATCACCGTAAGCGGTTTCGGTGCCTGCCTGGACCCGGTCAGATAAGGATCGGTTGACGTGATATCAAGACTCTGCTTCTTGCCCTGTGCATCCGTCCATTCGGCAGTATACTTCGTACACTGTAAAAGCTCTTTAAAATCGTCGTATTTTAACAGCTCATGAAAAATCAGATAAAGATCATACGCTGTCGTATAATGCTGATCATCATGAAGACCGCTCGCATTGACAAAATGGGTTCCGCTGGCTCCGATCGCCACCATCTCCTGATTCATCTCAGCCGCAAAATCCGTCTCAGAACCGGAAATATACTCTGCGAGCGCAACCGCCGCATCATTGCCGGAATACACCATCATACCGTATAAAAGATCCTTCACGGAAATTTTATCGCCTTCTTTAAAGCCGCATAATCTGGCGCCGGGTTCTGTCACATGGGATGCATTATAGCTGATCGTCACCGTATCGTCGAATTTCGCATACTTAAATGTCATCAGTGCCGTTGCAATCTTGGAAACACTTGCCGGATACTCACTGGCATAAATATTCTGGGCATAAAGTGCCTTATTGCGGGTATCATCGATCAGCAGTGCTGCATCTGCCGTGATCGCCGCATCCGTAGCAATATTCTTTTTCTTTGGGATAACACAGATATCCTTTGACAGATATCCTTCCTCCTGTGAGGAGGCGGTATCCGTACTGTCTGCCTCTCCCTGATACGCTGTCTGAGTATCTGATACCGGAACAGTATCTACACTGCAGCCTGCCATGATCCCACAACAGACAAGCATCGTCAGAATAACACACACAGCAGGTATTCCCTTGATTCCGGATTTGTTGTATCTTTTTCTATTCACAGAACTATTCCTCTTCTTTTTTAATGACTTCGCGCCACTCAAGATCTCCATGCTCCAGAGCCTTTACCAACAGCTCTGCCGTTGCCAGATTGGTTGCAAACGGAATGTTGTAGGTATCGCAAAGATGGATCACATTCATCACATCCGGCTCATGGGACTTTGGTGACTGCGGATCTCTCAGAAAGATCACCATATCAATCTGATTATGCTCGATCTGGGATGCAAGCTGCTGTTCTCCTCCCAGATGACCCGCAAGATACTTATGCACCGTCAGATTCGTCACTTCCTCGATCAGACGTCCGGTCGTACCGGTAGCATAAATCTCATGCTTGCTCAGAATCCCGCGATACGCGATCGTGAAATTCTGCATCAATATTTTCTTTGCATCATGTGCAATCAATCCAATGTTCATTTGTTCACCCCTCCAAATAATTTTTCTGCCTTCTCCTGTAAAATATGCTACAAACTGAAATCGATGTCAACATCGTCCATATCTGAATAAGCCTTTCGCATGGTAAAACCACCCTTTTTCGTTTTGGCAGGCTGTATGCCTATATTGATAACAAGCCCTATACCGATCATCGATGACATCATTGAACTCAAACCGTTACTTAAGAACGGCAGCGGCAGACCGGTATTCGGAAAAAGAAATGTCACAACGCAAATATTGCTAAACACCTGGAACATAAACATCGCAGACACCCCAACCGCGATCAACATTCCCAGAAAATCCTGTGCCTTGCTTGCCACACGGAAACACTTAAAGATCAAAATGCCAAATAAAAGCAATACAAGACAGCATCCCAGAAAACCAAATTCCTCTGAAATAACGCTCCAGATAAAATCACTCTCCCGGATCGATACACTGGAATATGCTCTTGAACTGCCGGCTCTCGCACCATCCTTCAAAAACTTGCCATACAATCCACCTTCTGCGATTGCATTGACTGAGGACTTCTGCTGTCTGTTCAGATCGACAATACGCTTCACGGTAGAATCCTGATTCTTGAACGCAAAGACACGGTCATACTGATATCCCTGTAGCAACAGATTGTGGGGCTGCTGCACATACCAGTACAGAATCAGCGTCACCGGAAGTCCGATAGAAATGATCGGCACCAACACACGGTAGGAAAGACCTGCCACAAATGTCATGACCGCCATCACAAACAAAATAACAAGACTTGATGACAGATCCGGCTGTATCACGATCGCGCCAAACGCCGGAAGGGTTATAAGCACGATCCATATGACCGCCTTAAACTGATCTAACTGCTTCCTGATCTTGCAAAACAACGTAGCCAGCGTCAGGATAAATATGATTTTGAGAAGCTCTGACGGCTGAAAGGTCAGACTCCCGATACGGATCCATCTGGTCGACCCGGTATCAAGATCCGTTCCGATGCCCGGGATCTTCGTCAGAAGAACCAGAACAACACCAAACACAAAATAGATCGCGACAAATCTACATATAAAATGATAATCCAGGACCGACAAAAAAGCAACTATAAATAACCCCATTACCATACCTATGAGCTGCCCTCTCATATAGCCGGCTCCCTTTTCTACGCCGCCTGCCAGCTTCAAAGTAAATGCGCTAACCAGACACAAAATTACAACAATGATGACCAGAGAATAGTTAAAATTGCGCCAATCATATTGCTTTAATCTGTTTAACATGTATGTCTACTTCCTCTCAATGCTGCTGTGATCTTCTAAAATTTCTGGAACCCTTGATCGGGATATTCGCCATAACCGCATTCACCGGTGTTGAACCATCCTCAAGCTCCATCTGCTTCACTTTGATATCAAGACCATCCACATCAATCTCCACATACTTTGAAATAACCTGAATGATCTCGTTCTTCATCTGTTCCATGATTTCCGGCGAGCATACTGCCCGATCAGAGGTGATGGCTACCTTCAGACGATTCTTAGCGGTTTCTCCGCTCTTTACGTCACTCTTAAAAAAATTTGAGAAAAAACCCATTCCAAACCTCCATCTACGCTGACAGACCGGAACACCCGGCAGACAGCGAATTTATCCTGTTTATTGAATATGAAACTTATTTCTTTAATATAGCTGCCAGCTTCTGGAATAATCCCTTCTTAGCGTCAAAATCCATAAAATCTACCTGCTCACCGATGATTCGCTTACAAATATTCATATAAGCCTGTCCTGCCATGCAGTCAGAGCCTACAAGCGGCTCACCGTTATTGGCAGAAATAACGATATGTTCATCATCCGGAACTACACCGATCAGATCAACCGCCAGAATGTCCACAACATCATCGCTGGACATCATATCGCCGCTCTTTACCATATCAACACGAAGACGGTTTACAATAAGATGTGTCTGTCCGATCTCATTGGCCTCGAGAAGACCGATGATACGATCTGCATCACGGACAGCGGATACCTCCGGTGTTGTTACGACCAGAGCACGGTCAGCACCGGCAATGGCGTTCTTGAATCCCTGCTCGATTCCTGCCGGACAATCCATCAGTATGTAATCAAACTCTTCCTTTAATTCATCCGCCAGCTTCTTCATCTGCTCCGGTGTTACTGCGGTCTTGTCCTTTGTCTGTGCAGATGGCAGCAGATAAAGGTTCGGGTAACGCTTATCCTTGATCAGAGCCTGCTTAATGCGGCAGTTATTTTCCACAACGTCAACCAGATTGTAAACGATACGATTCTCTAATCCCATGATCACGTCAAGATTACGAAGTCCTATATCTGTATCGATCAGAACAACCTTCTTTCCCATCATGGCAAGTCCGGTTCCAACATTGGCTGTGGTCGTTGTCTTACCAACGCCGCCTTTTCCGGATGTGATTACAATAACCTCTCCCATTTTTATTTCCTCCTAATTTTAAAGTGTTAGTCTATGATGCACTGCCAGTCTGCAGTTACATTTCCAAATAATACCGTCTCTCATGTGTTATGACAGACGTATGTCACTCATAACATCCTTGTCAAGCGGCTCAATATAAATATTGCCATCCTCCCAGAATGCGATCTTGGTCTCCTTCGTCTTGGAACGGCGCGGAGACTCGTCCGGCGATCTTGCGATCGTGTCCGCAATACGTATCTGTACCGGTTTCATATCTAAGGCTATCACAAATGCATCAACATTTCCAGCAGAACCGGCAAAAACATTTCCTTTCAGGGATCCGAGAATGATCACATTTCCCTTGGAGATCACCTTTGCACCGTTATTGACATCTCCCAGAATGATAATGCTCGTCTCAACATCCAGCACCTGACCGGAACGAAGATTTCCCTTGAAAAAGAAACCGGTGCCATTATCGTTCTGAAGCATATTGGCTGCAGTTTTCTCTGCCACCGCAGACGCACTTCCTGATTTCTCCTGCTGGAGAGCCTTTGCAAAGGCAGCCTCTCTCTCCGGATTCTCATCAAGCACGCACACAATCTGAAGCTCACAGTTATCCTGAATCGTTGCAAGGATTTCATCCTGCTGCTTCTCATCGAGCTCGCGCCCCTGAAATGCAATTGCTTTCTTTGCATCCCCCCAGAACTGTGCGGAGGACTTAAACTTCTCCGCCACATCTTTTACGATGCTGTCCCAATCTGCCTCCGGATCCAGTCTCAATATGATTCCTGATTTGGATCCTGTTATTTTTACTATATTATCCATATCATTGCTCCTGTTCTTGTACAATAGATATCTTAATCGTTTGTTCCTGCATAATGTGCAACCGAGGTTGCCTTGCCTCCGGACAGTTTCTTACCGCCAAAGTAATATTTATAGACATCCCTTGCGCATTCCATCGCATAGGTTGATGTATATCCGTTTGGTATTACACAGCTTACGGAGATCTTCGGATTCTCATATGGTCCGTAGGACAGGAAATATGCATGGTTCGGATGCAGTGTATTCTGCTGTGCCGTACCTGTCTTTCCGGCGAATTTTTTCTTCATGCCGGCAAATATACTTCCATGCTGTGCACCGTTTACCACCCGGTACATACCGTTGTGTACACTCTGCCAGGTTGACTGCGCAACATTGACTTTATTGCGGACCTTTGCAGAATTGTTTAGTATCGTCTTTCCATTAACGTCCTTGATCTTATCCACAAGCGTCAAATCATAACAGGTTCCGCTGTTGGCGATCGTTGTCACATATCTTGCCAGCTGGATCGGTGCATACGCATGACTACCCTGTCCGATCGCAGAACGAATGATATCTGATGTCGAAAAGTGAGGTGATGACTCTGTGATCTCAACACCGGACTTGTCGGTCAGACCAAACATATCTGCATATTTCTTCAAACGGGCAAGTCCGCCGCTGTCATTGACTCTGCCATTATGACCATTGCCGAGACGATATCCCATTTCATAGAAAAACACGTTACAGGAATGCTCCAGAGCTCCCGCCACAGTCAGATTACCATGAGAAGAACTGCTCCAGCAGCGTGGAGAACCATAAGACGGTGCCTTTGTGAAGCTGACCGTGTCGTAAACCGTACTGCTTGGCGAGATCACTCCCTCCTGCAGGGAAGCCACAGAGGTAACCATTTTGAAGGTGGAACCCGGTGCGATCTCCTGCTGGGTCGGTCGGTTCAAAAGCGGTGACGCCGTACTGTCCTTCAGATATGTGTAAAAGTAATCCGAATCCACCTGATTCGCCATCTTGTTATTATCGTAGCTCGGATATGTCACCATCGCCTTGACATCACCGGTATTGACATCAGTTATGATAATGGAACCGGAGCACGGATCCAGTCCGAGCTGTCCCGGTGTGATCTCAAGCTTCTTGATCTTGCGGATCAGGAAGGAATACGGTGATGTAATTCCCTGACGCACCTGATTATATTCCTGTGCATTATACTTTATGTCACCCTGATCAAACAGGAGCAGACAGATATCTCTGCCTGACAGCTCATAATGATAGATCATGTAACTGTAAATCATTTTTGTAAACGCAGTATCATTTTCTAATAAATTGATACCATAGTCAACCAGTTTTTTGTAAATTTCCTGTGTACTATAAAAGTCATTCCCGATATCCAGCTTGTCCAGATCGATCCACTGCTGTGAAATTGCATACTGCAGATACTTGCTCAGGCTGAGCGATCCGTTGGCGTAGCTTTTGTATGTGGCATCCGATGTATCAACTGCTTTTCGGGAGCTGTCAGAATCACTGCTCTTTGTAATGACGATTGAATTATCTTTTAATATGGAATAAAAAGCATCCAGAAAATCATTCATATCGGAAGAAAGAGACTTTGCCGATGCCGTGCTGTCCGCTGCCAGAAGGTGTCGGATTTTGCGCACGATTGTTTTCTTTTTGGCTTTGTATTTTTTTAAGGTTGCCTTCTCCAGCGAGGAAGCATCCTCATCCGTAAAACGCTCCACATTGACAATGTTATTCTGGATGATCGCATTGTACACATCGTAGATCGGTACCTTGATGTCCTTCGTGGAATGCCCTCTTGTTCCGGCGTCCATACTGTTATTGATATTAGCGATCAGAATACCGGCGATCCGCTCCTCCAGAAGATGATAGCACTCCTCCTGCAGCTTTGCATCGATCGTCAGATACAGATCATTTCCTGCAACCGGATCCTTCGTTGTCTTCTCAGAGATAATACGGCTCGTTCCACCATCGACCGTAATCTCACGGCTTCCCTTTGTTCCGCGCAGATAATCCTCATAGGTGCTCTCAAGGCCGGAAATACCGATCTGATCATCTACGGAATAAATAGATTCCTTGTTCTCTTTATTCAGTTCCTCCAGCTTCTCCGCTGAGATGGAACCGGTATAACCGAGCATATGTGCAAAATACTTACTCTTCTTATAAACACGAGAGGTGTTCTGATCAATGTCAACACCCGGCAAAAGTTCACTGTTTTCTTTGACAGCCGCAACTGTCTTCTCATCGACGTTCTTGGCAAGAATGATGTCCTGAAACTTCGCATAACGGTTGATAAACATCGCATAACGCACCGCCAGAATATCGATCGCCGTATCCTTATCATAAGTTTCCGCGATCTCAAACTTCTTAATGAGATAATCATACATCGCCTGCGGCGTCGTATCCTTCTGCTCCTGTGTCAGTGCCTTCACGCCGTTCTGCACAGAGTATGCATCCGCCAGATAACGCTCCAGAGAGCTGCCCTCCACCTGATACTGCAGCTTGCCGTGATCATACGCCAGATAATAATCCACAGAAAGCTCACTGCCATGCTTCTTTAAGATATAAAGCAGACGGTAGATCATCGTGTTCTTCTCTTCGTCCGTCATACCCGTCAGCTTGGAGGTCTCCGAAAATACGATATTATAAGACAGCTTGTTATAGGCAAGAAGTGTTCCGTTACAGTCGTAAATGTTACCGCGGGTCGCCTTGATATCCTTTTCCTTGATGGTATTGCTCGCACCACTTGCGATAATACTGTCTCTGTCCACGATCTGAAGTTCAAACATACGATTGATCAGAATGGAAAAAAGAAGCATAAAAACAACCGTAACCGGCAGCAGTCTTGAATTGAAAAATGCTTTGATATAATCCTTCAAAGTGTCTAACACGTTTCTTCTCTCCTTTCACCGAAATCAGATAGCCTTCTCCCGATCCATCTCCACATGCTCCTCCAGCGAAACATGCTCCTCCGGTTTGAAATGCTCCTTGATCTGCCGCATCAGAAGGTAGATCGGCACTCCGATGATCAGTGTGTACACCGCCTCCGGAATCATCACATGCATCAGATAAAACATAAAGTCCATTCTGCCCCGAAGCATAAAACGACACACATAATACAAAACACCATATGCCAGATCGCTAAGCACGATCGTAATAACCGGAATATATAATCTTTCCTTGAAGTACAGTTTATTTAACATACCATTGACATATCCGATAAACGAATAGATCAAAATTGTCAGACCGATCACGCTGTTAAACATCGCATCGATCATAAGACCACCCACAAATCCGGAAAACATACCAAGCTTTCTTCCATACATGAGTCCGAAAGCCGCTGTGATCATGATCAGAATATTTGGTACGACCCCACCAAGCGGAAGATGCCTGAACACCGTTGTCTGAAGCACAAAGCATACGATATTCAGCAATAACAGGTAAATATAACGTCTCAATTTAAAATATCCTCCAAATCACCGGAATCCTTCACCTCTGTGATCACAAGCACCATATCTAGTCCCGAAAAATCGGCAGCCGGTGTCAGATGCGCCGACTGTGTGATATTTGAGGAATCCGTCTTGATATCTCTGGCATAACCGATCAGGATCCCCGGAAGGTACTTATCGCTGACCGGTGAGGTAACAACCTCGTAGCCATCCTTCACCTCGGCATCTGCCGGAATGCCGCTGATATCGATCATCCCCTTACCTATCAGCTTCAGATTCCCGTTTACAAAGCACATATCCGATGTTTTCAAGAAAGATCCGGTTACACTGCTCTCATCATCAATGATCGAACGGACTCTCGCATAGGATTTATTCACTTCTGTGACGATGCCGACCAGTCCGTCTCCCGCCAGCACATTCATGTTGACCTTCAGACCGTCCTTGGAACCCTTGTCGATGACAAAGCTGTTAAACCAGTTGCCATCACTGCTGATAACATGTGCCGCCACCTTCGGATAGTCGGAATACTTCTCATCCAGACTATAGAGCTTGCGGAAATCATCCAGATCATATTTGTCCTGCTGAAGCAGACGATTCTGCTGTGACAGATCATCCAGCTGCTTCTGCAGTGCATTGTTCTTTTTGACCAGCTTCTTGACAGTTGTCGCATAATCCATCCCGTCTGCCACAACAAGTCCGATCTTGTTAATTCCGCGCTGCATCGGTGTCACCACACTGCCCACAGCCGTTCTGATCGGTGTCATTTTATCCTGAAATCGAAATGATACAATGATCAGAGCAACACTCACGATCGCAATGGTCATCAGTATATATTTCGGATCCATTGTAATTTTAGTCCGTTTACGCATTCCTACAACTCCTTCATTCTCTTTATCCTCTGATCTCCTTCAGAGGAATGCTGTATCTGGCGGCAAGCTTCGGATGCTCTGCCAGATATCCGAGACCGGTCACAACCGTTCTCTGCGCATGCTTCGTGGTATTGATCTTATACCGCGTCTCATTGGCAACAAGCTGATCCATTCCACGGATCCAGGAGGATCCGCCGGTCAGATAAATGCCTCTTTCCGCAATCTCGGATGCAATCTCTGGTGGCGTCCGCTCCAGCATGGAACGCACGGCTGCCGATATCGACAGAAATACGCCCTGAACCAAAGGAAATATCTCGGAGGATGCCACTGTCACCTCACCCGGAAGCCCCTTCACCACATTGCGTCCGACCACAGTCACCTTCTCATCAACGGGTACGGCTGAAACAAGCGTCTTCTTGATCTGCTCGGCGCTCTTCCTGCCGATCACAAAGTTATGCTCCTTGCGGATATAATTGATGATCTGTTCATCAAAATAATTGCCTCCGTACGGAAGAAGCTTCGACACGACAATTCCTCCCAGTGACAGCACGGAAATCTCGGTTGTCTCCGCACCTACATTGACGATCATAATACCTCTCGCATTCTCCACATCAAGATCAAGTCCCAGCGCATCCGCGACCGGCTTGTGGATCAAAAACACCTTGTGCGGCTTGCACTCACTTTCAGAAACAACACGCGAGTAAGCATTCTTGTCCACCTCACGGATATCTGCCGGCACGGCAATATAAAAATCGGCGTTCTTTGCCTTTCGTCTGCCAGATATCTTCTCCAGCATGAAATTCCACAGCGAGATCATATCTCCCATCTGCGAGATCACTCCGTTCTCCAAAGGAAAAGAAACCTTAATGTTGGGCGGAACCTTCTCGAACATCTCATATGCCTTGTCCCCGATCGCAACCGGACGCTGCGCTGCGCCCTTACCGACAGTCGCCACAACCGTTCTCTCATTCAGAATAATTCCCTCTGATTTTTTATAGACCTTTACGGTACCCGTTCCAAAATCAATACCATAAGTTTTATGTGCCATTGGAATACTCCCTTCCGGTAATCTGAGTCTTATGTCCATCGATGCTTTTATAAATAACCGCTCTCACGAAAACTGGTATATCGGTTATCACCGATCACAATATGATCCACCAGCTCAATTCCGATCATCTGCCCCACATCACGGATTCTCTTTGTCAAAAGCATGTCCTCACGGCTCGGCGACGGATCTCCTGACGGATGATTGTGCAAAAGCAGAATACTGACTGCTCTGTGCTTGAGCGCATTATAGAAAATTTCCCGGGGAGATGCCACCGAAGCATTAAAAGATCCATTTGAAATGACGATCTCCTGTATCACCGCATTCTTGCCATCCAGTACAAGCAAAAGCACCTGCTCGGTCTCCAGAAAACGCATCTGCTGGCAGTAATACGCTGCCACCTGCTCCGGTTCACTGCACTTAAGCTGCTCCAACGGCATGCTGCAGCGCACCATGCGCTTTGTAAATTCTGCCATGCATTTAAGCTGCACCGCTTTGACCTTGCCGATCCCGCGAATCTCCTGAAGCTGCTTTAACGACACCTGAAACAGACCACCGAGATTCTTCTGTGGCAGACTGCCCAAAACTTTTCTGGCAAGATCCACCGCCTTCTCTCCCCGGCTGCCCGTTCGTATCACAACTGCAAGAAGCTCACTGTCCGAAAGAGCTTCCGGACCGTACCGAAGACACTTCTCATAGGGTCGCTCGGAAAGCGGAAGTTCCTTCATGCGGATGGATCCGTCCGGTCTCTGACCATATTGTTCACGTTTGTTTTTATTCATTACTGCCTCCTGTCTGAAGGCTTTCCCCACCAAACGCATCACATTATATGGTATCATAAAATCTTATTTTTGTATAGAACCATCTGCCAATGGAATTGTGATTTATTCGTGACATTTTTATAAAATTCTACATGATTTACACAGGAAGGTTCAATAATCCCTCTTTTGCCATGTACTGAACGGACATCATGATACCAAACTTGGCGTGGTACCAGGTAAGACCTCCCTGAAAATAGACCGCATACGGCGGCTCGATCGGACCGTCCGCGCTCAGCTCGATCGAAGAACCCTGCACAAAAGCACCTGCTGCCATGATCACGTCACTGTGATAGCCCGGCATAGCATACGGCTCCGGCGCAACGTGGCTGTCCACCGGCGAGCCCGCCTGAATGCCCTTGCAGAATGCGATCACACCCTCCGCACTGCCAAGTGTCACTGCCTGGATAATATCATGACGGGACTCTGTACCGTTCGGTACAACCGGAAAGCCCAGACGCTCATAGACATTTGCCGCAAAGATCGCGCCCTTCAGTGCAGAAGCTGCCACGCACGGTGCCATGAAAAATCCCTGGAAAAACGAACGGTTTAATCCGAGTGTTGCACCGACTTCTTTCCCGAGTCCCGGTGCTGTCAGGCGATATGCACACATATCGATCAGGTCTTTTCTTCCGACAATATAACCGCCGATCGGTGCGAGACCGCCGCCCGGATTCTTGATCAGTGAGCCAACGCACATATCCGCTCCGACCTGTGTCGGCTCAATACGCTCCACAAACTCACCGTAGCAGTTATCAACCATGCAGATCACATCCGGACGGATGGACTTGATAAACGCAATCAGCTCACCGATCCGCTCTACCGAAAGCGTCGGACGTGTCGCATAGCCCTTGGAACGCTGGATCGTCACAAGCTTTGTTTTATCATTGAGTGCCGCACGGATGCCATCAAAATCAAAGCTTCCGTCCTCCTTCAGATCAACCTGACGGTAAGTGACACCAAACTCCTTTAAGGATCCCGGTGCCGCATTGTCACCGATGCCGATCACTCCCTCCAGCGTATCATATGGCTTGCCGACCGGCGAAAGAAGCTCGTCCCCCGGTCTTAAATTGGCGGAAAGTGCCACGGTAAGCGCATGGGTTCCACAGGTAAGCTGCGGGCGCACCAGCGCAGATTCCGCCTCAAACACAGACGCATAGACATCCTCCAGTGTTTCTCTGCCAAGATCATCATAGCCATATCCGGTAGAAGACTCAAAGCAGCCGGCACTCACCTTGTGCTGCTGCATTGCACGAAGCACCTTCATCTGGTTGTACTCCGCTGTCTTGTCAATCTCTGCAAAACGCTCCTTTAACCCTTCCTCTATCTGACTGCAGAAATCATACACCTTACTGTCAATTCCTGCTTTTTCGTATAAATTCTGTAACTCCATTTTTCTTCCTCTTTTCTCTTTGATTCTCCATATTCTGCGACTTCTTTCCGTAAGCATCATACCTGCGTCCGGTCAAAATGCTGCCTGATCTCCTGTACACAACGAACCGTGTGTCCGGTCAAAGTGCTGCCTGATCTCCTGTACACAACGAACCGTGTGTCCGGTCAAAGTGCTGTCTGATTTCCCGAACGCAGTGCTTGAGCAGCTCCTGCTCATCCGCAAACCGGTCCTTATCAAGCCACGTCACATCGCGTTCCCTGCGAAACCAGGTGAACTGCCGCTTCGCAAAATGTCTTGTTTCAAGCTTGATCTTATCAAATGCCTCATCCATGGTGCATTCACCGTCTAATGCCGCAAGGATCTCCTTGTAGCCAAGCCCCTGCATCGAAACCATATTTCTGGTGCATCCCTGTTCTCTCAATCGTCTGACCTCAGCCTCCAGTCCCTGTTCACGCATCAGATCCACGCGCCGGTTGATCCGGTCATAAAGGATCTCCCGCGGAAGGCGAAGCACATAATAAATAAAATCGTACGGTGAATTTTTCTGCCTCTGTGATTCATTGTGCTCTGAGATCTTCTCTCCGGTCTGATGATAATATTCCAGTGCACGGATCACTCTTTTGACGTTGTTTGGATGAATCTGCTCTGCCGCCTTCTCATCCACACGGCAAAGCTCTGCGTGAAGCGACTGAACGCCCTGTGTCTTTGCCCGCTCCTCTAATATCTGTCGGTATGAGGTGTCCGCCTCATTCTCCGTAAAGTCGATATCATTCAGGATCGACTGGATATAAAATCCGGTTCCTCCGACAATGATCGGAATCCTTCCCTCGGCGTAGATCTGCTCCATATACTGCTTACACAGCCTCTGAAACACCACGACATTAAATTCCTCGTCCGGTTCCAGCTCATTCACCAGATAATGCTTCACGCCCTGCATTTCCTCCGGCATGATCTTGGCAGTTCCGATATCCATCCCTTTGTATACCTGCATGGAATCTGCCGAGATGATCTCCCCCCCCACTGCCTTGGCAAGACCGATGGATAATGCGGTCTTTCCCACTGCCGTCGGTCCCGTCAGAACGATCAGCGGTTTTTTATGTTTCTCCTGCATAGTTGTCTCCTTACACAATTCTCTTAAATTTCTTATCCATTTCCGTCTTCGTCATTTTGATCATTGTCGGTCTGCCATGAGGACAATGGTATGGGTTCTCTAATGTCATAAGCTCTCTTAAAAGCTCCTCCATCTGTTCTCTCGGAAGCCGGTTATTCCCCTTAACTGCAGCCTTGCAGGACATGGACGCAATCTTATCCTTTAAAATATCCGGCGTCCTGTGGTCATGCTCATCAACGAGCGTGTCGATCACTTCCTTTAACAGCTCCTCATTGCCAATATGCGGAAGATGCGAAGGCACACCGCTCACCGCATATTCCCTGCCGCCAAACGGCTCGATCTGATAACCTAACTCCTCAAAGACCGTCATGTTATTCTTAACTGCCTCTTCCTCCTGCATGGTAAGTGTCAGTATCACCGGTGGCTGCAGCATCTGCACCATCGGCTTTTTCTCTGCCAGCTTCTTCATGAAACGCTCGTAAAGCACCTTCTCATGTGCCGCATGCTGGTCAACCATATACATGGCATTGTCATACTGCAGGATCCAGTAGGTATCAAATACCTGACCGATAATCTTGACCTCCTTCTGCGCCTGTTCGGATAATATTCCTTTGTCAAACATAGACTCCTGTACCGGCTTGTTTTTCAAAACAGGATATGCCTGTGGTGTCTCTTCTCTGCCTGTCGCATAAGGTGCGTTTTCCCGTAGCTGTCCCTGCTGTTCTAAAAGCTCATCTTGCTTCTTAAGCTCTTCTAATATCTGCACAGACTGCATTCTCTTCTTCTCAAATATTTCCGGCTCACGAACCGGTTTTGCCGGTCTGACTGCTGCCATATTTTCTTTTCCGGCGTGGTCCTTCTGAAACGTTCCCCCTGTATTTCCGACAGAACCGCTCCTGCCTCCGGCTTTGCGTTCGGAGGAATTTTCCTGCAGAGTGACCTCCGGAATAAATTCCTTATACTTTAATGCCTCACTGACGGCATGATACACACTCTGATAAATTCCCTGTGCATCCGAAAAACGAATCTCCATTTTCTGCGGATGCACATTGATATCGACAAGCTCCGGATTGACCGTAAAATGCAGCACGGTAAACGGATATCTGTGCTGCATGGTATATGGCTGGTAGGCATCCTCAATCGCCTTGTGGATCGTTGAACTCTTGATATAGCGTCCATTGATGAAATAATTCATATAATTACGGTTTCCTCTTGATACCACAGGCTTTCCGATAAAGCCCTTCACCTGACAGCTCACCTCATCTGCATCCACCTCAAGCAGATTCGCCGTGATATCCCTGCCGTAAATATGATAGATCACATCCTTCAGATTACCGTTACCGGACGTATGAAGCTTCGTCTGATTCTGATTGATAAACCGGAAAGAAATCTCCGGATGGGATAATGCCAGTCTCTCGATCAGCGTATTGATATATCCCGCCTCTGTCGGCGAGGATTTTAAGAATTTCAGGCGTGCCGGTGTATTATAAAACAGATTGCGCACAAGGATCGTCGTTCCGTCCGGGCATCCCACATCCTCCAGCGTACGCTCCACACCACCGTCTGCTTCATAACGTGATCCCATCAGTTCATTTCTGGTCTTTGTCACCATCTCAAGCTGTGAAACCGAGGAAATACTCGCAAGAGCCTCACCGCGAAATCCAAGTGTCGCTACCTTAAGCAGATCCTTGGCATCCTCGATCTTACTGGTGGCATGCGGCGTAAACGCAAGACGGATATCCTCCTTGTTCATGCCGACTCCGTTGTCAGTCATACGGATCAACGCCTTACCGCCGTCCCTGACCTCCACCGTAACTGCAGTGGCATCTGCATCGATCGCATTCTCCGTCAGTTCCTTCACGACTGCCATCGGCCGCTCAATGACCTCGCCTGCCGCGATCTTATTTATGGTATCCTGATTCAGAACATGTATCTTTGACACTTCAACCACCAGCCTTTCCTTACATTCTCTCTCTCAGCTTTGTCTGCATCTTGTATAAAATATTCATTGCATCGATCGGCGTCGTTGTCGACAGATCCAGATCGTGCAGCTCATATATGATATCATCGGTCTTTACATTCGGCTGATAGCCGTCAAACAAAGAGATCTGTCCCATCTTCTCTGATTCAATCTCCGACTCTGTTTTCTTACGAATCTTTCTCGGCTTTTTGGTCTGCTGCTCAATGCCGTATTCATAGTCCGGAATTTCGTATTCCACGGCAATGTCCTTCGCACGTTCGGCAATGTCATTATTACTGAGTTCGTCCACGATCTCCCGGGCACGTCTGAGAACGTTTTCCGGGACACCGGCAAGCTTCGCCACCTGAATACCGTAGCTTTTGTCCGCGCCGCCTTTGATGATCTTTCGCAGGAAAATAATATCCTCCCCCTGCTCCTTAACGGCAACACAGTAGTTATCCACGCTGTCAAGCTTACCCTCAAGCTCCGTCAGCTCATGATAATGCGTTGCAAATAGAGTCTTGGCACCAAGCAGCTTCTTATCTGCAATATGCTCGATCACCGCCCATGCAATGCCAAGTCCGTCAAACGTACTGGTGCCGCGTCCGATCTCATCCAAAATGATCAGGCTGTCCTTCGTGGCATTCCGAAGGATATTGGCAACTTCAGTCATTTCCACCATAAATGTACTTTGTCCGCTCGCCAGATCATCCGACGCACCGACTCTCGTAAAGATCCGGTCAACAATTCCGATGACCGCCTTCTCGGCAGGCACAAAGGAACCGATCTGTGCCATCAGAACGATCAGTGCCGTCTGGCGCATATAAGTGGACTTTCCTGCCATGTTCGGTCCGGTGATAATGCTGATCCGGTGCTTGTCATTGTCCAGATATGTATCGTTTGCGACAAACATATCGTTTTTGATCATCTTTTCCACAACCGGATGGCGTCCGTTCTTTATGTCGATCGCACCCTTCTTACGGATCTGCGGTCGCACATAATTATTCTGCCTTGCCACGACTGCAAGCGATGCTAACATGTCCACGCCGGCAATGATCTTGGCTGCCGTCTGGATCCTGCCGATCTGTGCATAGATCACATCACGCACCTCACAGAATACGTTATATTCGAGCGTATAAAGCTTATCCTCCGCTCCGGTGATCGTCTCCTCTAACTCCTTAAGCTTCGGCGTCGTATAGCGTTCCGCATTTACCAATGTCTGCTTGCGCATCCAGTCCTCCGGCACCTGGTCGATAAAGGACTTGGTCACCTCAAGATAATAGCCGAATACTTTGTTATATTTGATACGCAGATTCTTAATTCCGGAGCGTTCCTTCTCCTCCTCCAAAAGATCTGCCATCCATTTCTTGCCATCTGTGCTTGCCAGGCGCAGCCGGTCAATCTCCTCATTATAACCGCTCTTGATCATCTTGCCTTCCCGCACAGTCAAAGGTGCTTCTTCGTCGATTGCATCCGTGATCAGTCCGCAGATATCCGACAGATCATCCAGATCTTTTCCGTAGGCGGATAACAGGGTATCGCCCTCAAAGCTTTCCAGAAGGTACTTGATCGCCGGCAACATGGACAGAGACTGCTTAAACGCCAGCAGGTCCTTTGGATTGGCACTGCGGTAGCTGATCTTACTAATCAGGCGCTCCAGATCATAGATCGGTGAAAGATATTCCCGCAGCTCCTCCCTGGAGATTTCGTTATTATTTAATGCCTCGATCGCATCGAGACGTTCATTGATCTTATCCTTATCGACAAGCGGCTGCTCAATGGAATTACGCAGCTTTCTGGCTCCCATCGCCGTTTTGGTCCGGTCAAGCACCCAGAAAAGAGAGCCTCTCTTCGCTTTCTCCCGCATCGTCTCACAAAGCTCCAGATTACGTCTGGTCGCCCGGTCAAGCAGCATATAGCTGTTCGGCACATATGGCTTTATTGTTGTAATATGGTCAAGAGAGATCTTCTGTGTCTCCTCAAGATACTGCATCACGGCTCCAGCAGCAGTCACACCGATCGAATAATCCGCAAGCCCCAGACCATCTAAGGAGCTTACATGAAAGTGGCGGCACAGACTGTCCACACAACGGTCCTCGTCAAAATGCCATGCATCGATCGCTGAGATCACGATTTTTAAACGATCCCGCAGATCGTCCAGATCGATCCCCGACACCAGAAAGGAATCGTTGCAGATGATCTCCGACGGCATCGTCTTGCCAATCTCATCCAAAAGCTTATTCTCCGAATCAAACTCAGTCACATAATAGTCTCCCGTCGTCACATCGACATAGGAGACACCGTAAGCATTTGTCGTATATACCACACAAAGAAGATAGTTATTACGGCTCTCATCCAGTGCCTGCATATTCAGGTTCGTGCCCGGTGTCGCCACACGGACAACCTCGCGCTTTACAAGTCCCTTTGCAAGCTTCGGATCCTCCACCTGCTCACAAATTGCCACCTTATAGCCCTTGCTGATAAGCTGATCCAGATATGTATCCACCGCATGAAACGGAACGCCGCACATCGGCGCACGCTCCTCCAGGCCACAGCTTTTGCCGGTCAGCGCAATATCAAGCTCCCTGGAAACGATCTTTGCATCGTCAAAAAACATCTCATAAAAGTCCCCTAAACGATAAAAAAGAATACAATCCTTGTATTCCTCCTTCGTCTCAAGATACTTTTGCATCATTGGTGTCAGTGCCATATTTCTCTCTCCGTTTTCTATAAATAAGGGAGCAGCACTATAAGCCGGGTTCTGTATCAGACAATCATCTATCTAGGTCTGCCGTTACCGGCAGACTCAAGCAACCTACCCGGAACACGGCGGGCAACCGTATCGTCCCTGTTCGGTCTTGCTTCGGATGGGGTTTACACAGCCGTCTCCGTTACCGGAAACGCGGTGAGCTCTTACCTCGCCTTTTCACCCTTACCAGCTAAGGCTGGCGGTTATTTTCTGTTGCACTGGCCTGGGAGTTGCCTCCACCGGACGTTATCCGGCATCCTGCCCTGTGAAGCCCGGACTTTCCTCACCTGCGGCCTTTCGGCGCTTGCAGCTGCGATTGTCTGTGCTGCTCGTCAACGCTCATTTTACCATGACCAAAATAAAAAGTAAAGTCAAAATAAGCGCCCTGCCCTGTATCGGACCGGAGCCGGACGCTTATTGAGAAAGAATTTCTCTCCCCGCTGTTTTAGAAATCGTCATCCTCCTCGATCACATGGATCTCCAGAAAATCGAAATCGATATCATCAATAAAATTATCCCTGCGGAATCTTGTTTTGTCATTCCTCTTAAACTCATCGATGTTGGTATTTAACCAGATCGGACGACTCAGATCAAAGGCATAGCAGACCTCATCCAGTGAATCAAACACCTTCTTCGTCCGGTTCTTGTCCTTGCTGTCATCACAGATCGTCAGATCCTGAAGCATCCGGTTATCCTTAAATATCTTTGCCCATAATCGAAACATTATTTTCCCCTTTTCACTGTCATTTCTGCACGCATGGAAGCAGCCTGTATATGCCGTCACCTGCCAAATAATATTGCGATTCCTCGTACCATCTCTGCTACCGCGTCGTGATCTTATTGATATTCTTGATCAGAACAGAGATCGTTCCGTCCGGATTCGTGATAAATTCAACCTGATCGGCATCCTGATACTGCTCCATCGGGATATTGATCTCAATACCGGTGTCCGTTTTCAGGTACTGCTTCTCGAACTTCTTGGTGGTCCGTTCGCTCTGCGGCGTCACCTCTGCCGTCTCCATATGGTACTTCTCCATTTTCTTGTCAAACTCTTCCTTGATCTGCGGCACATCTCCGTAAAGCTTATCGCTGACCTTCTCAACACTGACGCTTCCGGTCTCCTCCATCTCTTCCTTGATGATACGCTTTGCCTCAAGCTGCTTGACCGGCTCCTCCGAATAATGCTTGTTATTGACCTGCTTTACCGCATTGACCACGATATCAAGCTTTGTCTTGGAAGACATTGCCGCATGACAGTGCAGATAAAGTTCGGACAGATAATTGACCTTGCTTCCGTTAATGTCGTATTTCTTTTCGATGATCTGTACGCTGTAATCCGTCAGATCGATGATCACTGCCTCGGAAAGCTTTGTGGTCGCCGACGGAAGCATGGAACGGTAACGGATGATCTGGTTAATATTCCGTCCCTCCTCATTATTCTGCGTCATATGTACATAGCTTTCTTTATAGTTCATCTTTAAAAGACCAAGATACATCATGGAATGCACTTGAAATGTTACAACCGCAAAGTCTGCGGACGGGATCGTGACATTGGCATTCATGATATCATACAGTGCCTGCGCAAGCTTCTTGCTGTCCTCGACCATGCTCTCCTCCGAAAATGCCTTAACCAGAGCATACACATCAACCTGCGGCATCTCCTCGGACTGCTCCCCGGATTCATCGAAAAAGCACTTTTTCATCTCATCTCCGGACATAATCTTATAGATCAATCCCCGAAAAAAATCATTGGTATCCGGTGATAATTCCAAAAGCTCCTCGGAAAATACCGGATAGCCCAGCTCTGCATCGAGAATATGGACAATCCCTTTTCTGATTATGATCTCATCCTGCGTCAATTCACTCACCCTGCCTTTCTGACTGCTTTGTTTCTATCTCTTTGATCTGTTCGTACAGACTTTTTCGTCCTTTTTTTCTTGTAATTTCCACAAGCCCTAATTTCGTCATATCAACGACCGTTGTCTGGACCGGATCCTTTCGTACCTCCTGTCGGAGACACTCCATCAGTTTCTTCTGATCCTCCTTATCCTCCAGATCGATAAAATCCACCAGAATAATACCGGACAGATTCCGAAGCCGCATCTGCACGGCAATCTCCCCGGCTGCCTCCAGATTGATCTTTGCAAAGGTCTTCTGGACATCCTTCTTCTTAGAGACTGCCTTTCCGGTGTTGACATCGATTGAGATCAGAGCCTCAGTCGGCTGGATCACCAGATACGCCCCGCTTTTCAGCCATACCTTCGGCATCAGGGCGTGCTCTATGGTTCTTGTCACATTATAGACCGCGTCAAGCTTACCGTCCTTTAGATCCCAGTGCACAAGCTTGTCCTGTTCCTGCGGAGAATACTCCTTCAGATACGTCTCCGCCTGTGTATATAGCTGCTCATCATCCGTCACGATCCGCTCGATCTGCTCGGCGTAGCCGTCACGGATGTCTGCCAGATACGCCGGCGGTGCCTGCTCCAGACATTGAAACGGCTGTCTGTAGATTCCCTGCTGTGTGATCTTCTCGTAACGCTTTAAAAGTGCTTCAATCTCCTCCCGCAGAGTCTCCTCCGCCACCCCGGCACTGTTCGTGCGCGCGATCAGAAGATATCCCGGATCCTCATATTCTCCGAGAATCTCCAGAAGGCGGCTGCGCACTGCCTTATCCCGGATCTTCTTGGATATGTTGCAGCCCTTCTTGCCAATGGTAAGCACCACATATCTGCCGGTAATGTCGATCGCTCCGCTAAGTGCCGGCGGCTTGGTTTTCAGAGCCTCTCTTTTCACCTGTACAATGATCTCATCCCCGATCAGAACGCGATCGTCCCCTCTTCCGCCCGCCGTGTGAAGCGGTACAACCTTGTCTGCCAGAGAAAGATATCCCATCTGCCCCTTGGCAAACTCGACAAACGCCGCATTGATATTTTTAACGACATTGCGGACCTTTCCGACATAAATATCACCGACAAAGATCTTATCCTCTTTCGTCTGTTCCGGTTCCGCATGCACCTGCAGGATCCGTTTGCCATCCGACAGCATGGATAATATTTTATGGTCCGATTTCGTCAGCAAAAGTTCCATGACAGGCACACCCCTTTCCTCATCATTGTAAATGCTTATTTCCTTTAAAATCTATATATATATAATACATTCCGAAGATCCGGAATGTTTATTTATGATAGCTTGACAATGGCACAAGTTGACACGGAATTTCATCGTGTAACAGATGGATCTCTCCCTTTTTGCCGTTCTCATCCCCGTACATTTCCAGTCGGTGTATCTGATAGTCAAGCGGATCATACTCCGTTCCCACAAACCGGCACAACGCCTGCATCACAAGCTCCGGCTTGATATTTAACACACTTCCCGCCGTAAGCTGGCAGTAAAGCACCGGCTGATATTCCTCTGTATCAAGACATAGCGCACCATATGCCTGTCCGGTCTGCTCCTCAAATGCTTCAAGCTTGCTGCTCAAATAATAAATATTCGGTTTGATATCTACCTGCTTTTCGGAGCGCTTTGTTTTCTTTGTTACCAGAATCTCCGGCTGTGCTACAAAATCTGCAAGCACCTGTTCCATATCCGGTCTGTCCCGAAAATCGGACACCTTGCCCGGTTTTAAAGCAACCAGATAATCACATCCGGCAAGCATTGCCATGGACGGCTTTGCCTCATCCGGCAGCAGAACGAAATCCTTCACACGGATCTCATCGTTCATCTGACTGTTGATCCAGTCCACCATCTTCTCCGGCTCCGGACACTCCTCCAGCTCCATATCCATATATTCGGCATCACTGGTCAGCCCGATTCCGAGCGGCGAGGTAAAGGACAGGATCTGATGCGGTGAATAGCCCTTGCTGTAGCTGACCGGAATATGTGCTCTTCGAAATGCCTTCTGGAAATATCGCATGACATCCAGATGACCGATAAACCGCATGGAACCACATTTGGAAAACTTGATTCTCGCTTTCATCCTACACACATCCCCCTTCTCTCTTCTCGGTACAGACACCGCCGCCAAATCTTGCCGCACCACAGCCGGCACATTTCTGACGGCAATTCGGTGTCACAACAGCTTCCTTTGCACGGTGATACTCCCGCAGCAAAAACTGCTTTGTCACACCACAGTCAATGAAATCCCATGGAAACAGCTCGTCCTCACTGCGCTCTCTGTCATTATAAAAGTCCATGGTCAGCCCATGATCCTCAAACGCCTTCTGCCACACATCGTATTTGAAATATTCCGTCCAGGCATCATAGAAGCAGCCATCCTCATACGCCTGGAGGATCACGTCATTTAACCGGCGGTCACCTCTTGCAAATACGCCCTCAAGCTCGGATACATCGGCATCATGGCAGTTATATTTAATACTCTTGGCATTTAACTGGCTCTTGACCTTGCCAAGCAGAAAATTACGCTTGTCCAGTGCCTCCTCCCTGGAATTCATTCGTGCCCACTGGAACGGCGTAAACGGCTTTGGCACAAAAATAGACGTACTTGTCACGATATTGACCTTTCCCTTGCGCTCCTCCTTCGGGATCGTATAATATTCTCTCGCGATCTTGTCCGAAAGCACCGCGATCTCCTCAATATCATCGTAGGTCTCACCCGGCAGCCCCAGCATGAAATAAAGCTTTACTCTTGTCCAGCCTCCACGAAAGGCATCCATCGCACCGTTTAAGATATTTTCCTCGGTCAGACCCTTGTTGATGACATTTCGCATCCTCTGGGAGCCCGCCTCCGGCGCAAAGGTTAAGCTGCTCTTTCGCACATCCTGTACCTTCGACATAACATCCAACGAAAATGCATCGATACGAAGGGACGGCAGTGCAATATTGATCCCGTTTTTGCTGCACTCATCGATCAGCCAGTACACAAGCTCCGGCAGCTCCTTGTAATCACTGGAGCTTAAGGAACTGAGCGTGATTTCCTCATGACCAGTAGATTCTAGCATTTTAATTGCTCTGTCCTTTAGAAATTCCAGCTTACGCGGACGGATCGGGCGATACAATACACCCGCCTGACAGAAACGGCAGCCGCGGATACAGCCTCTCTGTATTTCCAGTACAACACGATCCTGCGTCACCTTGATATAAGGCACTAAAGGCTTCTCCGGATAATAGGTATGCTCCATATCCATCTCGACCTCTTTCATGACCGTCTTCGGTGCCTCCTGCACGATCGGCTGAAAGTCTGCCAAAGTTCCGTCTTCGTTGTAGGACGCCTCATAAAACATCGGCACATAGATCCCCGGGATCTGTGCAGCACACTTCAAAAATGCCACTCTGTCCTGTCCGGACTTTTTCCATTCCTTGTATTCATCCATCATGCGACGGTACTGCGTCTCCCCCTCGCCGATGTAAAACATATCAAAGAAATCAGCGATCGGCTCCGGATTGTAGCTGCACGGACCTCCACCGATCACGAACGGATCCTCCATCGTCCTTTCCTTTGCCTTAAGTGGGATCCCGGAAAGATCAAGAACCTGCAGAATATTGGTATAACACATCTCATACTGCAGCGTGATCCCGAGAAAATCAAAATTCCTGATCGGCTCCTGCGTTTCCAGTGCAAACAACGGAATATGCTGCTTACGCATGATCTGATCCAGATCCACCCACGGAGAATACACTCTCTCGCAGTATACGTCATCCCACTGATTGAACATATCGTAAAGGATCTGTATGCCAAGATGGGACATACCGATCTCATATACATCCGGAAAACACATACAGAAACGCACATCCACCTGTGCCGGATCCTTTTTGACCATGTTGATCTCATTTCCAATATATCTCGCCGGTTTTTCCACAGATAATAATATCTCATCCGATAATGCTAATTTTCTTGCACCCATGTATTCAAAATCCTTTCTGTCTTATGCTGCTGTGCATCCTGAAATCTCTTCTGTCTCACCGACCTACTGCGCAGAGTCCTTCGAAAGCTTCTTCCCCTGCTCCAACGCATTCTGATACAGCTTCTGCACCTGCTCCTCCAGCTTGTTCCAGGTCGTTTCATCTGACATGCATTTTTCAACATATTCCTGCCGAAAACCCCGATAGGAAAATCCGCCGGAAAATGCAGCCAGAAGCACGATAAGAAGCATGACGGACGCCAGGAAGCGCATCAGTCCGAAATGAAAAGAAGGTCCTGTGTTTTTCGTTTCATTTAACAATTGCTCCGCTTCTTCCAAATCCCTCTTATAGAAAAAGCCGGCATCGTCACCTGTCCTTTGAAAAGATGCCTTTGCCGCCATTATTTTCTGCTGACGATTCATTTGCCGATCCATCTGCTGCATATTAAGATCTCCTCCATTCATATATTTTGCATTTGTCTGCGACTTCATACAAAATGATGCTGTGATCAAAATGCATGCTGCCTCCAGCCCCATACTAAATATATGAATGGAAAAGCTGTTTATTCGTCCCAGTCAAGTCCGGGATATTCGTTACATTTATCACGGACCAACAGACCATGTACCGCATCCAGAACCGGCATATCCTCAAATAAAACCTTATTGATCTGCTCCACGATCGGCATGCTGACCTGATACTGCTGTGCCAGAGCCATTGCCGCCCGGGCAGAATGCACTCCCTCAACCACCTGATTAACTTCCTTCATCGCAGCGTCGGTTGTATAACCCTTTCCGATCAGATAGCCCGCCGTATGATTCCGACTGTGCTCGCTGGTGCAGGTCACAATGAGATCACCGATCCCGGAAAGCCCCATAAAGGTCTCCATGCGACCGCCCATCTTCACGCCGAGACGGCTGATCTCGGTAATTCCTCTTGTGATCAGCGCGGCACGCGTATTATCGCCAAAGCCCATGCCATCGATCACTCCGGCTGCCAGTGCGATCACATTCTTGATCGAGCCGCCAAGCTCAATACCGATAATATCTGAGCTTGTGTATACACGAAATCTCTCATTCATAAATATTTCCTGGATTATTTCTGCGGATTCACGCTTCACGGAACCTGCCACAACCGTTGTCGGCACACCGATCGCTACCTCCTCTGCGTGGCTTGGTCCGGACAGCACAGAGATATCTGCCTGCGGAATCTCGGACAGAATGACATCGCGCAGCGTGCAGAGAGTATCATTCTCAATGCCCTTTGCCACGTTGACAATCCGCTGTCCCTCGCGGATATACGGCGATGCGTTCTTTGCCGTCTGTCGCACAAACGGTGACGCTACCGCAAAGACAAGCAGGTCATATCCGGTGCATGCCTCTTTTAAATCCTTTGTAAGCGCAATCGAATCCGGAAGCTTCACACCGGGAAGTCTGTCTTTATGCTCCCTGTGCTCTGCCAGCATATCGATTTCTGCCTCTACCGCTGACCATAATGTCACATCATGTCCATTCTTTGCTAACATAATCGCCAGAGCTGTCCCCCAGCTTCCGGCCCCCAGAAAACTTACTTTACTCATAGTCCTGCATTCCTTTCTTAACCCCTATGCTTCCTTCTTATTGCCCCAGAGCGGATTTTCATTGCCATGGATCAGCCGTACAATGTTCTTACGGTGCTGGAAGTACGCCAGAGCCGTGAAGATCAGGCTTAAGATCATCATATGTACAAAATAAGGGTTGTCCCTGTATAAGATCAATGTATTAGCCGGAATATACCATGCCACAAACAAAGATCCCACAGATACATACCGTGTCAGCGCAACCATCACGATAAAGATCGCCAGTCCGATCGGAATCATCAGCGGATGACATGCCGACATGACAACCGCTGCCGTCACGGCAATGCCCTTTCCGCCCTTAAATCCAAGATAAAACGGATAGTTATGACCCAGAACAACACCAAGCCCACAATACAGACACCAGAGATACCACTGCTCCGGCGTAAATACAAGACGTATCACAAGGATCGGTATGATCGCCTTGACAAGATCGCCGGCAAACGTGATGAGCGCCGGAATCTTACCAAGGTTACGCAGCACATTGGTTGTACCGGCATTGCCGCTGCCTTTTGTACGGATATCCATATGATAAAATCTTCCTACAAAGTAACCCATGGAAATACATCCGCAGAAGTATCCCACGATCAAACAGATAATATATGCTGTCATGATCAGTTTTCCTTCCTTTCTCTGACAAAGAATTTCAATGGCGTTCCGGAGAATCCAAACGCCTCACGTATTTTATTTTCCAGATATCTGGTGTATGAAAAATGCATCAGCTTCTTACTGTTGACAAAAATAACAAATGTCGGCGGCTTTACGCTGACCTGTGTCATATAGTAAATCTTAAGCCGGCGTCCCTTGTCTGATGGCGGCTGCTGCATAGCGACTGCCTCTGCCAGAATGTCGTTCAGAACACCTGTCGCAATCCGAAGGGAATGATTCTGGATCACAACCTCGAGCGTGTCAAAGAGCTTTGGCAGTCTCTGACCTGTCTTGGCAGAAACAAATACGATCTCTGCGTACGGCAGGAAAGACAAGACCTTTCGAATCTCATTGGTGTACTTTTTGACAGAGTTGTTGTCCTTCTCGATCGCATCCCATTTGTTGACAACGATGATCATACCCCGTCCACGGTCATGAGCGATTCCTGCGATCTTGGCATCCTGCTCCGTAATTCCTTCTGTTGCATCGATCACAAGCATGACCACATCGGCACGCTCTACGGCAGACACTGTACGAAGGATCGAATAACGCTCGATCTCTTCCTTGATCTTGTTCTTACGACGAAGTCCTGCCGTATCGATAAAGACATACTCCCTGCCTTCCCAGGTCACAGCAGTATCAACCGCATCTCTGGTTGTTCCCGCAATGTCCGATACGATCACGCGGTTCTCGCCCAGAAGCTTATTGATGATCGAGGACTTACCAACGTTTGGCTTACCAACGATTGCCACTCTCGGCCGCTCATCCTCTTCCTCCTCCAGATTCTCCGGAAACAGGTGCACGATCTCGTCTAACATCTCACCAACGCCGATCTTACCGATGGAAGAAATCGGGAACGGATCACCGATACCCAGATTGTAAAACTCGTATACATCCATCATCTGCTTCTCATAATTGTCGATCTTATTTACTACAAGAACCACCTTCTTGCGGGACTTGCGCAGCATATCTGCCACCTGATAATCCGCATCGACCAGACCGGTCTTGCCATCGGTCAGAAACAGCACAACATCTGCCATCTCGATCGCCATCTCGGCCTGCTCACGCATGTGCTTAAGCATCAGATCGTTAGTCTCCGGCTCGATTCCGCCGGTATCCATCAGTGTGAAGCTGTGATTCAGCCATGTCACATCTGCATAAATTCTGTCTCTTGTCACACCCGGTGTATCTTTAACGATAGAAAGACGTTCCCCGACCATCATATTAAATAATGTGGATTTACCGACGTTCGGACGTCCTACGATCGCCACAATTGGTTTCGCCATTTTACATGCTCCTCCTTACCTGATTATTTCTCTACAACATTATCTGCCAGATAGGTCTTCACCTTCTTGTATAACAGATCATCCATGATGAGCTGCTTGGCATCCGTGCCGTAGAAATTCTGAAACTGCTCATTCAATGCATCCTCATCCTTGCAGTTATAGGTTGACAGATAGCTGCCAAGCTCTGTCTTATAATCCTTATCGGAAATCTCGATATTTTCTTTCTCTGCAATGGCTCCGTAAACAAGCTGCTTACCGACATCTTCCTTCGCCGTCTTTGTCAGCTCCTTTTTAAAATCCGACGATGTCGTATTCTGTGCAGACAGATAATCGGAGATCGTGTAGTTGTTCTGCTGCAGATAATATACAATCGAGGTGTTGAGCTGCTTATACATCTCATTAACTCTTGCCTTCGGATACTCATTCACCTTGGAAGCACTGTAAACGCTGTCCCATGCCAGATCCTCCAGAGAATGCTGACGCAGTGTATCCTTATAATCCTTTAATGACTTATACGAAGTCAGGTTCTTTTTGACAAACGCATCCGTAAGCTTCGGAAGTATCTTCTTGCCCTGGATATAATTGATCGTTACTGTAAATACGGCTTTTTTCCCTGCCATGTCCGGATTATTCGGATAGCTCTTCGGAAATGTCACCTTAACATCAAGCTTCTCACCGACGCCGGCACCAATCAAGCCGTCCTCAAATCCCGGAATAAAGGTACCGGAGCCAATCGTAAGGTTATATCCGTCCGGATTCTCCTTCTTGGTACAGGTACCGCCGTCAAACTTCTTTCCGTTCATCTTACCAACATAATAAATATTGACGGTATCGCCATCTTTAACCTTGCCGGACTTTTTCTTTTTATACTCCGCATAAGAATCTAACGTCGAATCAATCTGCTTCTGTACCTGTTCATCAACATCAGACTTCTTCATGGAAATCTGCTTATATTCGCCCAGAGTGACATACTCGGAAGCCTTCTTCTCTGTCTCCTTCTTACTCTTGCTGCCAATACTGCAGCCGGATGTGAGTACCATTGTTACACATAAAAGCACGGAAAGTGCTGTTTTACTTATCTTTCTCAAAATAATACCTCCAAAATCTTAAATAAATGAATAACGGATCAAATACAGAGTAAACACACATAGCCATATTAATTTATAACATAAACCATTAAAAATGAAAAGCCCTTTGAGAAAAATTCACACCCAATTGCAAAAGGAAACCATTGACGGATACGTCCAAAAGCGATATATTTTTGAATAGGATTGAAAATTTCAGATTGGAGAACGATTATGTCAAATATAAATTATCATGACTCTTTATTGGTAGCCCCACTTCGAATTATTGCATTAAACAACTGTAAGGAGCTTGGCGAGAAGGTCAACCAGCTTATTATCGAGAGACGCCACAAAGCACTTTCAGAAGCGGGCATCCGCAATTCTTCCTTTAAGATGCAGGAATATGACCGCGACGATTATCTGGTTTCCTATGACTGTCCACGATTTGGTACCGGCGAGGGACGTGCCGTGATCAATCAGTCGATCCGAGGAACCGACCTGTTCATTATTGCAGACACCGTCAATTACAGTGAGCTTTTCAAAATGCATGGAAGCATCTCACAGATGTCTCCGGACGATCATTTTATGGATCTGAAGAGAGTTATCATGGCATGTGGCGGTTCTCCACGACGGATCACAGTTATCATGCCGTATCTGTATGAGGGACGTCAGAATGTCCGTATGGCAAATGAGTCTTTGGACTGTGCACAGGCACTTCAGGAGCTGACAGAGATGGGTGTTGAGACGATCATTACCTTTGACGCACACGACAGCCGTGTTCAGAATGCGATTCCGATCCACGGCTTTGATAATTTCTATACCTCCTATCAGTTCATCCGTGAGATCTTTGATCGTAATCCGGATATGCCGGTAGACGATAAGCATCTGATGATCGTAAGTCCGGATGAGGGCGGCATGGGACGTGCTGTTTATTACGCCAGCCTGCTCGGTGTCAATATGGGAACCTTCTACCGCAGAAAGGATTATTCGATCACAGTCAACGGAGATCATCCGATCGTTTCCGTGGAATTTCTCGGTAATGATCTTGCCGGTAAGAACATCATCCTTTTAGATGACATGATCGCATCCGGTCAGACGATCATGGATGCTGCCGCAGAGCTTAAGAAGCGCGGCGCTTCCAAGGTTATCATCTGCGCAACCTTCGGTCTTTTCTCCAATGGACTGGATGAAATCGATGCCGCTTATGAGAAGGGGCTTTTCGATAACATTTATACAACGAACCTGGTTCATGTACCAAATGAACTTCTTCATAAGCAGTATTATGTGAATGTCGACATGAGTGCATACATCTCACTGATCATTGACACCTTAAATCATGATACTTCCGTAAATAACATTCTGGATGCCACAAGCCGCATTCAGGAGCTTGTGGAAACACGCTTAAAGGAACAGGGTTCTATCTGATCCATTCTCTGATACGGATAAAACCATTTAAATTGCCCCGCTTCCCGTGACTCGCACGATGAGAATATAATAACGTTGAATTACAGCAGGTACAGACACCGGACAGATGAATATGCTCCGGCAGAATGCCTGCTTTTTTCAGTAAGAACCAGTTTGCTCCCCAAAGATCAAGCTGATACTTCTGTTCTCCCTCATCGGTCACCCTTCCTTCCGTCACAATCTGAGAAGCTTCTTCCTGTGGGTACTTCTCCAGAAACTGCTCTGCCACATCGCCGCTTACTTCATAACAGCTCTGACAGATTGATGGTCCGATCAGCACCTCGATATCTGAAAGTGTACAGCCCATCTCCTGCATTTTGTGTACTGTCACCTCACCGATCCCTGCAACCGTTCCTTTCCAGCCGGAATGCGAGGATGCAATGATCTTTTTCTTGGGATCACAGAAAAATAACGGCACACAATCCGCATAGGAGGTTGCAAGCAGCAATTCCGGAATGTCTGTAAACATTCCGTCCACCGCCTTTAGCTTCTTCTCGATATTCGCTCCGGCACAAAAATCCTGATCCACATACTTTACCGTTGTCTCATGCACCTGATCCGACAGTACAAGCTTTTGGGGATCCGCTCCGATGCTCTCGCAGTAACGGCGGTAATTCTCACAGACATTTTCCCGTCCCTCGCCGCGGTCCCAGCCCAGATTCAACGAGGAAAGATATCCGTTGCTGACGCCCCCGAGTCTTGTCGAAAAGGAAAGCTGCAGCCATTCCTGCCGGTCGAAGGAGCCAAAATGAAGATAAGGAACTTTCGATCTCTCTTCAAGAATCGTCTCCTCATTGTCATAATATGCGGCATATTCCTTTCCCTCCACCTCAAATTCGTCCTGTCTTTTCCGTATCAGTTTCTGTTCCATTCCATCAATCTCCATTTAACCCGTTTTGCTGTATAAATTCCTTTATACTTTCTACCGCGGCATCATATAAATTCAAATGCGTTTTTGATATGTGAAAGCGACCCGTCTCCGCTGACGGCAATCACGTCAAATCGGCAGGCATGATCCATTCCGTAACCATGCTCTTTGTAATAATAAAGCGTTGTGCGGCATATCTGCCTCTGCTTTGCCATATTCACCGATTCCAGCGGATCACCATACCCGGTTTTCCTGCGGTAACGGCATTCACAGATCACAAGCAGTCCTGCCGGATCCTCGGCAATGATATCCAGCTCGCCATGACGCCCGGCACGGTAATTTCTCTGCAGGATCACATAGCCCTGCTTTTCCAGATATTCTGCCGCAATATCCTCATAATGACTCCCAATTTCCCGTCGATTATACATTGTTCTCCTTTTCACGCCGGTGCTTTCTTCCTCACATTCTCTTTAGACGACCACCTGCATTTGTCAAAGCATTCTGTTTAAATTACGCTTAATTTTATCGTTTCTTCCGGTGATCCATCACCTTATCCTTGATATGATCCATAGCATCCACAAAGACAAGCACGTCCGCCACCACCTGATAAAGCTCCGGTGGAATATATTCCCCGATCTCGATATTCTTTAAACTTCCCGCAAGCTTCTCATCCTTATGTACCGGAATGTCAGACTGCTTCGCCGTATCAATGATCTTTTCTGCAATATAACCCTGTCCGGATGCGATGACTTTCGGTGCCTGATCCGTCGGCTCATATTCCAGAGCAACCGCCGTTTTTTTCTCCCGGTTCGGACTGTGAAAATACTGAAATCCGTCCTGTTCCATATAGCCTCTCCTTTCATTCCACGTCTGTAAACTTCCTGTCACGACCACAATCCCTGTAGCTCAAAATAAAATCTTCCTTCCGTCGAAACCTGTCTATACAAATTTTAATGCAGAGCAGACCGTCAACTCTATATAAACTTATGAATAAATGTCCGTCTGTGGATCGGACAAGGACCATATTCGTGGATTGCATCCGTATGCTGTTTGGAGCCATAGCCCTTATGCTTTGCAAATCCGTATTCCGGATACAGCTTATCATATTCCTCCATCATACGGTCCCTTGTCACCTTGGCTAGAATACTTGCCGCTGCGATCGATACGCTTTTGGCGTCCCCTTTAATGATTCCTGTCTGCCGGATTGAAACATTTGGTATCGTCACGGCATCCACAAGCAACATATCCGGTGTTATGCCAAGTCCATCAATTGCCTGACGCATCGCCTCATAAGTTGCCTGAAGAATATTGATCTCATCAATTCTCTGCGGACTTACAATTCCAACCGCACTTGCAACCGCCATTTCCTGAATCTCATCGAAAAGCTCATCTCTTCTTGATGCACTCACCTGTTTGGAATCATTCAGATACAGGATCTGACAATCCTTGGGAAGGATCACGGCACCTGCAACAACCGGTCCGGCAAGCGGTCCTCTTCCCGCCTCATCGATTCCACAGATTGCCGAACAATCCGCATACTTACGCTCAAAAAACTTCATTTCTTGAAGACGTGTAATTTCCGCCGCAAGCTTCTCCTTCTCTTTTTTCACTCTTACGATCAGATCCTGAACTCCCTTTCTGTTATCCTCACTGTATGACTGTGCGATCCGTTCCTTTTCTGCCAGATCTGCCGCATTCTGAAATTCTTCTTTAATATCCCGGATTGATTTCATGATCTTGCGTATTCTCCTCTCGATTTTATTCTACATTCTATTTAGCAATCGCGCTTTTTGCTCTTTGTTCGGTTTGAAATTCCCGTTTCTTTTCTGTTTGCTCAATGCCCTGTTTCACAGTCTCGCTTCTTTTCTGTTTCCTCTATGCTCTGTTTCACAGTCTCGCTTCTTTTCTGTTTCCTCTATGCTCTGTTTCACAGTCTCGCCTCTTTTTTCTTTTCTGTTTATTTTGCGTTTTATTTAACGCCCCTGCTTTCACAGAGGCGTTAATGGATTTATTTTTTAACTCCGCCAAAATGGTTCAGCGGCCATGTGCAAAGCCATGCCTCCCCAATAATGTCGTTTTTGTTGACCAGACCGACATATGAATTACGGCTGTCTGTACTCATATTGCGGTTATCACCCATCACAAAATACTGATTCTCACCGAGAACCAGTGGATTCTCTGCAATGCCCGCCTCATTGATCGCAGCTGCGCCGTAGACATCATCATCCAGCTTCTCATTATTGATGTAAACACTGCCGTCAATGATCTGTACCGTCTCTCCCGGGAGACCGATCACTCTCTTAATATAATATGTCTTCTTAGCGGTTCCATCATCATAGCTTACCGGAAATACCACTACATCATATCTCTTTGGATCCACAAAATAATAGGACAGTCTCTGAATGATCACACTGTCACCATCCGTCAGCGTCGGTTCCATCGACTCACCCTCTACGGTTGTCTGATGTGCCACATAGGTTGTTACAAAGGATGCCAGGAAATATGCGATTCCGATACAGAATGCAATAATAACAACTGTTGTCACCCAATCAGTTACCTTTCCGGCCTTCTGAGGAATAACCTCCTTCAGATCGTTGAGTTTCTCTGCAAAACGGTTCTCCTCTACCGCTTCACCCTCAAGCTGTACGATCTCGCCATCCATTGCCTGTGCTTCCGTTTCTGCATTGGCGACTCCATCCATCTCCATCGTGGCTGCTTCTTCCGGCTTTTTGTGAAGCATGCCGGAAAGCTTTTTGCCCATACTGCTTGCCGCTACGGCAGTTTTCTGAGCAAGCTTTGCTCCCTTTTCGGCGGCAGATTCTGCTTTCTCCTGCTGTTTTTCTGCCTGCAGATGACGGTTCTCCTCCATTGCTGCATTTACTTCCTCCAGAGTTCTCTCCTCTGGGGCAAGCTTTTTCTTAAAATCGGAGAATTTCTTTTTGATGCCTGCCACATCAAGCTTGATCGTAATCTCTACGGTATGATCCTGTTCCTCCGGTGCATCCATGGACTTTGTCTCTTCCGAGATTGTATCAAGTGCAGATGTCTTTGGGCGGATCGGTCTTGACGTCGATGTGCTGACAGAAATCAGATGCTCTTTCTTCGGTGGGGCTTCCACTTTCGGAACCTCGGCGTTTCCGGTCTCCGACTGCAGCCGGATATCTGCTGCCGCTGCTCCGGACGCATCCATCTTCTCCGGGGCTGTATCAGGAATGCTCTGGCGGTTGATCTGTCCCTCCGGTAATATACGCTGCTGCGCTGCTTCCTGTGCCGGTGCAGACTGTACAGATACCATCTTGGGCTTTGCACTCTGCTGCGGCTGCATCTGTGCTGCCGTTACTGTCGACTGTTTTACTGCCTGCTGCTGTAATACCGGTGCTGATGCTGATGCCGCCTGTGGTGTTGCAGCTGCCGGTGCTGCCTGCGGTGTTGCAGCTGCCGGTGCCGATGCCGATGCCGTCTGCGGTGTTGCAGCTGCCGGTGCTGATGCTGCCTGCGGTGTTGCAACTGCCGGTGCTGATGCCGATGCTGCCTGCGGTGTTGATGCCGCCTGCGGCTGTTTGCTCCGCTGTACCTGTGGCTGCTTTGCTACGGATGTCTGTGTTGAGGCTGGGCTCTTCTGTGCCTGTACCGTTGCAGACTTCGGTACTGCCCGTGCATTTGCACTCGACTGTACCTGTCCTGATGTCGGTGCTATCCGTGCTGTCATCGTCATCTGCGGTGCTGTCTGCGGCTTTATGCTCTTCCGGGGCTGTACCATTGCAGCAACATCTGCCTGCGGTGTCACCTGCTTTTTCGGTGCAGCTGTCACCGGTGCTTTCGCACTCTGCTGTGCCTGTATCTGTGATGCCGTCACTGACGGTGTTGGTGCTGTCTGACGCTGTGTTGTCTGCGGCTTTATACTCTGCTGCGCCTGCATCTGCGACGCTGCCTTTTTTCCCTCTAATCTTGCCCTGATCTCCTCTGCAAATGCAAGACTGTCTTCGACTAATTTCTCGTCGTACATAACTGTTCCCCCTACAAAAGCAATTTACTGCTCCGGCTGTTCCAGACTGATCGCACCAAGACGACCATTGCGAAAATCATCTATCACATAATTTGCTGCCTTATCCAAGTCATACTCACCGCCTGCCTTCAGACATCCTCTACGCTTTGCAACACGTTCCAAAAGAACAACCTCACTATCATCTGCCTCAATCTGATATGCCTTCGGAACCGCCTCCGGATAATGCTCCTGCAGATACTTCATTAACAGAAGGCACAGCTCATACTGATTGGACAGCTCGTCCTTAATAGAACCGATAAATGCTAATCGAAGTCCCACCGTCTGATCCTCAAACTTCGGCCATAAAATACCCGGTGTGTCTAAAAGCTCCACGTTCTTATTCAGGCGAATCCACTGCTTTCCCTTGGTCACGCCAGGTTTATTACCGGTCTTCGTGCACGCCTTTCCGGCAAAGCTGTTGATGAAGGTCGACTTTCCGACATTCGGAATACCAACGATCATCGCCCGGATCGGACGGTTTAAAATGCCTCTGCGCCGGTCTCTCTCAATCTTCTCCTTACACGCACTCTGGATCACTTCGTTGACCTGCTTTACGCCCTTTCCCTGCTTGGAATTAACCAAAGCCACAAAGAAGCCCTTTTTCTCGTAATATTTCTTCCACTGTGCCGTCACTGCCGCATCTGCCAGATCGCATTTGTTCAGCAGGATAATCCTGGATTTGCCATTGGCCATGGGATCAATATCCGGATTCTTACTGCTAAGTGGTACTCTGGCGTCCACCAGCTCGATGATCACATTGATCAGCTTGAGATCCTCCTGCATGGCACGCTTTGCCTTCGACATATGTCCCGGATACCACTGAAATTCCATACTTTTTACCTGCACCTTTCTGACATCTGCCACGCAATCAGGCAGATTACTATAATATTATAAAATATAATGCCTCAGATTGCATCATATAATAAGATCAAAATATCACAGCCCGCCCATGACACCCTGATCACTGTAAATCACTGCTTGTATCTTCCTTCCGGAAGTTATTGATCATCCCCACAAACGTAAACGAATTCATACGGATCCATGCCTTTCCAACAATGGACTTGCGGGAAATATTGCCGACAGCGGCATTCCGGCTGTCCTCACACTCATTCCGGTTATCTCCCAGCACAAAATACTCATTCTTGTCCAACGTGACGATGTCCTCAGCCAACCCTCCGTTATCCATCAAAGGATACGAAAGCTTTTCTTTGAGCTTTTTGTCATTAATATAGACTTGTCCTTCCTTGATCTGTACCCGCTCTCCGGGCAGACCGATCACACGCTCCAATGAAAAATAACTGTGTTCCGAACCGGTTTGTCTCACAACGATCACATCATTGCGGTGAATCTTATGAAAACGATAGGACAGCTTATTGATCAGTACACAGTCCCCCGACTTCAAGGTTGGACTCATATATTCTCCGGATACAGTCATCTTCTCAAGCCCGTATCTGGTAATCGTAAACGCCAGAAAAACAACGATCACAGCCTCAACAAGCGTGATCAGAAGCTTTAATATAAACTGCTTGGAAAACCGACGTTCCTCAAGATCAAAATCATACTTCATGTTAATCCATTCCTGTCTCTATATTTTTCAAAATGCCCAGAGCATTCTTCGGAATAAATATCTCAAAATGTTCCTTACAAAACTGCTCTGCATACAACTGCACAGAATACTCCTCCGGACTCACATAATCCCTCAATGCATTGCACAGAACCATATACTCCTGCAGATTCATTCTTCCCTTTTTGACGACAAGATAATAATGATCATTATCCGGATCAAAATACACGGAACTGCTCACCGGCTTTGACATGTTAAGTGCTCCCGCAAGCTTCTCCAACGGACGCAGAGACTCAAACCGGAGTACCCGCGGTGCCGTAAGCAGCTTCGTATTCGTCTTTCTCTGTCCACGCTCCCCGGCATATGTATCGTCTGCATCTGTATACTTCGCTCCTTGCTCCGTATCCTCTGCATTCTCGATATTCGCTGCCATCTCCATGGCTGCCTCCCCTTCTTGCTCCATCAGCTGATCTGCTGCCTCCGGACCAAGGATCGAAGCGAGTTGTTGGTGAATATTTTGCAACATATTCTGAAAACCGTCTGCGCTGTTATCTCTCTCAGACAATGTGATCACGATGCCGTTATCCGGTAGCTTCATGATCTGCATGGAGACCATCCCGCTGTGCGCCTCATAACCGATCTCTTCCTCGGCACGCTCCACCAGATGTTCCAGAAACTCCCTTGCCTTTTCCTGATTGGAAAAGAAATCTTCTATGCGAAAACCGTATGCACTCATTTCTTCCTCGGATAAAATGCACTGTACGGTATTTTTATCAATTCTGCGAAAATCCATGTACATTCCTCCTATCTTTACGATAAGTCCGTCATATAATCGAGTATACAACGATCCATCCTTATCTTAATGCACAGACCATCATCTGTCAAATCCTCCGCATCAAAAATCACAAAGATTTCATACTTGCAAAACGACTGCAGCATTATTCTTACAGAAAAAATGCGAAGCTTGCCAGTACCACAACGCCGAGTACGATACGATACCAGCCAAACACTTTAAAGTCATGTTTCTTAATATAACCCATCAGAAACCGTATCACAACAACGGATACAAGAAATGCAGCGATCATGCCGACTGCAAGCACACCTGCCTCCAAAGCGGTAAAGTGAAATCCAAATTTTAACAGCTTGATCAGACTTGCACCAAACATAACCGGGATTGCAAGATAAAATGTAAACTCTGCCGCAATCTGTCTGGAAAGTCCGAGAATCAGTCCTCCTATGATCGTTGCCCCCGAGCGGGACGTTCCCGGAAATACGGCTGCGATCAACTGAAATACACCGATCAGAAACGCAGTCTGATATGTAATATCTGCGATGGAAGTAATCTTTGCAGTTCTCTTTTTATTCCAGTCCTCCACGATAATGAAAAGAATACCGACAACGATCAGCATGATCGATACTGTCTTATAGTTGTAGAACAACGCCTCAAGATAGTCACCTGCCGCCAGCTCAATGATCACTGCCGGAACGCATGCTACAACGATCTTTAACCACATAACAAAGATATTTTCCTTGATCCATCCCGGAAGTACCTTATTGCTTCCATCGTACTTTGCCCCACTCTGAAACGGCCATATCTGATCCCAGAATAATAATACTACAGCAAGAATCGCACCAAGCTGTATCACAACCAGATACATTTCCTTAAAAGCCGCTGACATATTAAGCTGTACAAACTCATCAAACAGGATCATATGACCGGTACTGCTGACCGGAAGCCATTCCGTAATTCCCTCTACAATTCCAAATAATAGTGATTTTAATATCTCTAACATGTTTCCTCCATCCCGCACCCTTAACGGACACTCATTATATTGGCAGACTGCACCACTGCTCTCCCGGCATGCCTGTCTCGTATGCACAATTATATCATGCTATACATAAATACTACTATACTATACCGAAATATGCCTTAAAGCACAAGTCAAAAGAGTTTAACTTTATCTAAACTTTACATAATGATTTCCCGTTTCCTGTAAAAAAAGCACAAAAAAATATCCCGCAGAGAAAATCTCCACGGGATACTCATTTCACATTCTATGTGAAAGAAGGATTTTTTACAACGTTAATTATTTCACTACCTTCTTCAGCTCCTCTGTGAGCTTAGGAACAATCTTGTTCAGATCGCCAACAATACCGTAGTCTGCTACATCGAAGATTGGAGCAGAATCATCTTTGTTGATTGCGATGATGATGTCAGACTCTTCCATACCTGCTGTATGCTGAATTGCACCGGAAATACCGATTGCAAAGTATACGTTAGGACGAACGGTCTTACCTGTCTGACCTACCTGGAGCTCTTTTGGAAGCCAGCCGTTATCAACTACGGCACGTGAGCAGCTCACGGTACCACCGATAACATCTGCCAGATCCTGAAGAAGCTTGAAGTTCTCTGCGCTTCCAACACCACGACCACCGGATACAAGGATCTTTGCATCCATAATATCTACAGTATCAGAAAGCTCTTTGACAACGTCAAGGATCTCAACATACTTGTTGTCCGGAGTAAATCCAGGATTGTACTCGATCACCTCAGCCTTAGCTCCGGCAATCGGATCGATCTTCTGCATAACACCTGGACGAACGGTAGCCATCTGAGGACGGTTATCCGGACATGCGATTGTAGCGATAGTGTTACCACCGAATGCAGGACGAGTCATAAGAAGCTGATTGTGCTTCTGCTCCTGTCCCGGAATTGCATTCAGAGGGAAATCACCGATCTCAAGTACAGTACAGTCTGCAGTCAGACCGGTTGCTACTCGTGCAGATACGCGAGGTCCAAGGTCACGACCGATTGCTGTAGCACCAACCAGAACGATCTCAGGCTTGTACTCATTGATTACTGATGCTAATGCATGTGCATATGGCTCTGTTCTGTATTCCTTCAGCTCAGGATCGTCAACAACGATAACCTTATCAGCACCATACTCTGCTAACTGATCTACGAGACCCTTAACATCAGAACCGATCAGAACGGCTGTAACATCTGTGTTCAGAGGAGCAGCGAGCTCCTTTGCTTTTCCAAGCAGCTCAAATGCGATGCTGCTCAGCTCATTGTCTACCTGCTGTGCAAAGACATAGACACCCTTATATTCTTCTAAATTCATTATTGTCACCACTTTTCCTTATTTTGATTAGATTACATGCTTCTCTTTTAACTTACTCATGATGTATGTTACTGCCTCATCCGGAGAATCTGGAGTAACTACCTCGCCAGCACCCTTCTTAACCTTATCGGATGCCTTTGCAATCTTTGTAGGAGAACCCTTCAGACCAAGGTTAGAATCATCTACATCCTTAAGATCTGCTCTGCCCCAGACTGTAATCTCCTTCTCATATGCATCGAAGATTCCACCCGGAGTCATGTAACGAGGCTCGTTTAACTCAGAAAGAGCAGTGATCAGACATGGCATTTTGGCTTTCAGTACATGATATCTGTCATCGAACTGACGCTCAACTACAACGCTGTCACCCTCGATCTTGATGTTCTTAGCGTAAGAGATAACAGGAAGATCCAGATGCTCAGAAATCTGAGGACCAACCTGAGCTGTATCACCATCGATAGCCTGACGGCCTGTGATGATCAAATCATAATCAATATTTCTCAAAGCACCGGCAATTGTTGTAGAGGTTGCCCATGTATCAGCACCACCGAGCACACGATCTGTTACAAGGATACCCTTGTCAGCACCCATAGCAAGTGCTTCACGGAGAACTTCCTCTGCCTTTGGAAGACCCATTGTAAGAACGGTTACTTCCACATTGTCTTTGCCCATATCGTCTTTAATTCTGAGTGCTGCTTCCAAACCAGCTTTGTCGTCCGGGTTCATGATGGCAAGCATAGCACCTCTGTCCAGAGTACCGTCCGGATTGAACTTAACTCCGCCCTTTGTATCTGGAACCTGCTTAATACAAACTACTATTTTCACAGCTTTGTCACTCCTTGTCTTTTATTTTTATTCAGTGAATCCATTGTTTCTATTAACGGAGAAGAGCACCAGAGATAACCATACGCTGAACCTCTGAAGTTCCCTCGTAGATCTCTGTGATCTTTGCATCACGCATCATACGCTCAACATCGTACTCTCTGATATATCCATAACCACCAAACAACTGAACACACTTGGTAGTAACCTCCATTGCAACCTCAGCAGCATAAAGCTTAGCCATAGCTGCCTCAACAGAGTAAGAAACCTTTGCACCATTTGCAAATTCCTGTTTCTTAAGAGCTGCCTTGTATACAAGAGCCTTAGCAGCCTCAATCTTTGTAGCCATATTTGCAAGCTGGAACTGTGTATTCTGCTGAGCAGAAATAGCACGTCCAAACTGCTTTCTCTCTTTGGTGTACTCAATTGTCTTCTCCAGAGCACCCTCAGCAAGACCAAGAGCCTGTGAAGCGATACCGATACGTCCACCATCCAGAGTATGCATAGCGATTGGGAATCCCTTACCGCGGACACCTAACAGGTTCTCCTTTGGAATACGGCAATCCTCGAAGATCAACTCGTATGTAGATGATCCACGGATACCCATCTTCTTCTCCTTTGTACCGAAGGAGAAGCCCGGAGTTCCTTTCTCTACGATAAATGCGGAGAAGTTCTTTTTCTTTCTGCCGCGCTTGTCCTCTGTAATATCAGTAACAGCGATGATGATGTAAACATCAGCGACCTTACCGTTTGTGATGAAACACTTGGAACCGTTCAGCACCCACTCGTCTCCATCGAGAACAGCCTTTGTCTGTGCACCCTGTGCATCTGTACCGGCACCCGGCTCAGTAAGACCAAATGCACCAAGCTTCTCACCATTACAAAGAGGAGGAAGGAATTTCTCTTTCTGCTCCTTTGTTCCGTATGTGAGGATCGGATCCACACAAAGGGATGTATGTGCAGATACAATAACGCCTGTTGTACCACAAACCTTAGACAGTTCCTCTACACACATAATATATGTCAGAATATCAGCGCCCTGTCCGCCGAACTCCTTTGGTACCGGAATTCCAAGGAATCCGTTCTTTCCCATCTTATCAACTGTAACCTGTGGGAATACCTCAGTCTCATCAGTTTCCTGTGCCAGAGGCTTTACTTCATTTTCAGCGAAATCCTTAAAAAGCTGTCTCGCCATCTCATGCTGTTTACTTAATGTAAAATCCATGATTTGCTTTACCACCTTTCCTAAATTTAATTCTTATTTAATTACTGAGCATCAACCGGAGTCTTTGTACGGTCAGCATTGTAAACATAGAAACCTTTTCCGCTCTTAGCACCGAGGTTTCCACCACGAACCATCTTACGGAGAAGTGGGCATGCACGATACTTGCTGTCGCCTGTCTCATTGTAAAGTACATCCATGATAGCAAGGCAGATATCAAGACCGATGAAATCACCTAACTCAAGAGGTCCCATTGGATGATTTGCACCAAGCTTCATAGCAGCATCGATACCAGCGATATCAGAAACACCTTCCATCTTGATGAATGCAGCTTCGTTGATCATAGGGATCAGGATACGGTTTACTACGAAGCCGGCAGCCTCATTTACCTGTACAGGAGTCTTTCCGATCTCCTCAGAAATCTTCTTGATCGCATCTACAGTCTCTGCAGGAGTATTCACACCAGCGATAACCTCGATAAGCTTCATACGGTCAGCAGGATTGAAGAAATGCATACCTACCATTGGACGGGTAAGACCATTTCCGATTTCTGTGATAGAAAGGCTTGATGTATTAGAAGCGAAGATACACTCCGGCTTAGCAATCTTGTCAAGCTCTGCGAATGTTGTCTTCTTAACGTTGATATCCTCAAAAGCTGCCTCAACGATCAGATCACAGTCCTTGCAAAGATCTTCCTTTAAGCCCGGTGTGATTCTGCCAAGGATTGCATCTACTGCATCCTGTGTCAGCTTGCCCTTCTGAACAAGTCTGTCATAACCCTTAGCGATCTTCTCTTTACCGCCTTCAGCCCACTCCTGCTTGATATCGCAGAGTGCTACCTCATAGCCTTCATTCTGAGCAAATGCCTTAGCAATGCCCTGTCCCATAGTACCAGCTCCAATAACGCCTACTTTCATTGTCTATAACCTCCATTTTTATATTTGGAGAAACGGACATAACGTCCATTCCTCCACTGTATGATAATCCCTACGGATTAAACTAACAATTCTTGAATGGTACAACCTTTACCTTCTGATCCTTTGGTGCAAGGAAGTTACCCATTCCAGCCTTCTGATCCTCTGTCTCGAAGCAGTCACCGAAAAGCTTCTCCTCGATCACAATTGCCTGATCGATATCTACCTGAAGACCATCGTTGATTGCCTTCTTGCAGTTGCGGACAGCAATCGGAGCGTTCTTTGCGATGGTAGCTGCCATCTTCTTTGCCTGCTCCATCAGCTCTTCCTGTGGATAAACAGCATTTACAAGACCGATTCTGTATGCCTCGTCAGCCTTGATGTTGCGTGCTGTATAAATTAACTGCTTAGCCATACCAACACCTACGGTTCTGGCAAGTCTCTGTGTACCACCGAAACCAGGTGTGATACCAAGACCAGCCTCAGGCTGACCAAACATAGCATTCTCTGAGCAGATACGGATATCACAGCTCATAGAGATCTCGCAGCCGCCACCAAGAGCGAAGCCATTTACTGCAGCGATCACAGGGATTGGAAGAGTCTCAAGCTTGCGGAATACATCGTTTCCTTTCTTACCGAAAGCCTCTCCCTCTGCCTTTGTCAGTGTACTCATCTCTCCGATATCAGCACCTGCAACAAAAGACTTGTCTCCTGCGCCTGTCAGGATCACGCATCTTACAGTATCCAGATCGATCGCATCCAGTGTCTGATCCAGTTCATCAAGAACCTGGCTGTTTAAAGCATTGAGTGCCTTTGGACGATTGATCGTGATGGTTGCAACAGCACCATCTGCTTCATATAAAATGAAATCCATAGTAGTGTATCTCCTTTTTAATTATTTGTAAGCTTCAACGATTGTAGAGCAGCCCATTCCACCACCGATACAAAGAGTAGCAAGACCTCTGTTTGCTCCCTCTTTCTGCATCTCATGAAGAAGTGTAACAAGGATACGGCATCCGGAAGCTCCAACAGGATGTCCAAGTGCGATAGCACCACCGTTTTTGTTTACCTTAGACATATCGAAGTTTAAGTCTCTTGCAACTGCTACAGACTGTGCTGCAAATGCCTCGTTTGCCTCGATAAGATCAATGTCATCAATTGTAAAACCTGTCTTAGCAAGAACTTTCTTTGTAGAAGCAACAGGACCAACACCCATGATCTCAGGACGAACACCGCCAAGTGCTCCGGCTACGAATGTAGCCATAGGCTTAACACCAAGCTCTTTTGCTTTCTCTTCTGTCATAACTACAACAGCTGCTGCACCATCATTGATACCTGATGCGTTACCGGCTGTAACAACACCGCCCTCTTTACCGGAGCAGCATTTCAGCTTGGAAAGACCCTCTGCTGTTGTGCCTGGACGTGGTCCCTCATCCTTAGAGAAAATGATCGGCTCTTTTGTCTTGCGATCAACACCGGTCTGTACAGGAACGATCTCATCATCAAACTTGCCTGCTGCGATAGCTGCCTCGCACTTCTGCTGGCTGTTTGCTGCGAACTCATCGAGCTCTTCGCGGGTAAGACCCCACTCATCAGCAACGTTCTCTGCTGTGATCATCATATGATACTGATTAAATGCATCCCAGAGTGCATCGTTTACCATTGTATCAACGAGCTTACCGTTGTTCATACGGTATCCGTAACGACCCTGCATCATTGCGTAAGGAGCCATAGACATATTCTCCATACCACCTGCAACAACGATATCAGCATCGCCTGCTTCGATCATCTGAGCAGCCATGTTGACACAATTCAGACCGGAACCACATACTACGTTAACTGTTACAGCAGGTGTCTCAACAGGGAGACCCGCTTTGATAGATGCCTGACGTGCTACGTTCTGTCCGAGACCTGCCTGAATTACGCAGCCCATGTATACATGATCTACCTGATCAGCCGGTACACCGGCTCTGTTCAGAGCTTCCTTGATAACTACAGAACCTAATACAGGAGCCGGAGTCTTGCTGAGTCCTCCACCCATCTTTCCGATAGCGGTACGACAAGCGCCTGCTAAAACAATTTTCTTTGCCATAATAAAAAATCCTCCTTCTATTTTCTTATACAGCCACTCCTGCATAGCAGGTTGTGAAAAATGACGAAAAATGTATGTACTATTTTTATCGTTATTAACCACATTAGTGACCTAACTACTCTCAATGATATATCAAACTTCCAAAAATGGCAAGCCTTTTTCCCATATTACCGTGCAAACCGCACAAATAGGGCTGCCGCCCTGCCACCTCTTTTCCAAACTGCCAGTCCCTGCTGATTTGCCCCCTGCTGATTGCATGTATTTAACATTTGCGCGCCGTATGAAAAAGTGGTATTCTATACCTATATGTGTAGAAAGTGCAGAGCAAATGAAAAGTTTTCTCATAAGACTGCTCTTCCCACAGGTGATCTTATACGATCTACCGAGAAATCAAATGTGATGATGCTTCATCACAGAATGGAGGAAATCATGGATTACAAGGAAATGTATTCGAAAAAACTCGTCAGTGCAGACGATGCCGTCCGCGAGATCAAATCCGGTGACTGGGTTGATTACGGCTGGGCTGCAACAACCGTTATCGATCTTGATAAGGCACTGGCAAAGCGTATGCCGGAATTGACCGGTGTTAATATCCGGGGTGGAATTTTAATGAAAGAGCCTGAGATTTTTAAAATCGAGGATCCTGCCGCTCATTTTGCATGGAACTCATGGCACATGGGAGGTATCGAGCGTAAGGCGATCGCCAAGGGCTTCAGCTTCTATGCTCCGATCCGTTATTCCGAGCTTCCAAGATATTACCGCGAATCACAGACACCGCCTGATGTTGCTATGCTTCAGGTTGCTCCAATGGACGAACACGGCTATTTCAACCTTGGACCAAGTCCTTCTCATGCAATGGCATGCATCCGTTCTGCCAAGAAGGTTATCGTCGAGGTAAACCAGAACATGCCTGTCTGCCTGGGCGGCTTTGATAACTGTGTCAGCATCAAGGATGTCGATCTCATCGTAGAGGGCTCCAACACAGAGCTTTATGAGCTGGGTGGCGGCGGAGCTGCTACTGATATCGACCACGCTGTCGCAAAATATATCGTTGATCAGATTCCTGACGGAGCCTGCCTCCAGCTTGGTATCGGCGGTATGCCAAACGCAGTAGGTTCCCTGATCGCCGAGTCTGACCTGAAGGATCTTGGTGTACATACCGAGATGTATGTCGATGCATTTGTTGACATTGCCAAGGCAGGTAAGATCACCGGTATGAGAAAGAATATCGATAAGGGGCGTCAGGTATACGGCTTCGCTGCAGGAACCAAGAAGCTTTATGATTACCTGAACAACAATCCGGAATGCATGGCTGCTCCTGTTGAGTACACCAATGATATCCGTTCGATCTCTTCTCTGGATAATTTCATGTCCATCAACAATGCCGTTGATATTGATCTGTTCGGTCAGGTTAATGCAGAGTCAGCAGGTATCAAGCACATCAGCGGTGCCGGTGGACAGCTCGACTTCGTTCTGGGCGCTTATCTTTCCAACGGCGGCAAGAGCTTTATCTGTATGTCTTCTACTTTTAAGACAAAGGATGGCACTGTAACATCACGTATCAAGCCAACCTTAAGCAACGGCTCTATCGTTACGGATACCAGAGCAAACATCCACTACTTCGTTACAGAGTATGGCATTGTCAACCTGAAGGGTCTTTCAACCTGGCAGAAGGCAGAGGCTCTGATCTCCGTTGCACATCCTGATTTCCGTGATCAGCTGATCGCAGAGGCAGATAAGCTTCATATCTGGAGAAACAGCAACAAACGATAAATCAAGTTTCTTTATCTTATTATAATACGACGCCGGAAGATGCTTTCCTGCTTCTTTCCGATATATTAAAAAGCTATGAGTCTCAATGCTCATAGCTTTTTAATATATCGGAAAATATTCTTAACATAGTGCGATTCCTCGGAGAATTGCTTCGCAATTCCCAGAGGGCAAAACGCCGGTTCTACCCTTTATGATAGATAGGACTAACAAACTCATTTCTATGTCATTCTATTAACCCTCCAGCTTACGGTCAGTCTTTTCCTGGAACTTCTTGCTCTCAATGATAAAACGCTCATGCGTTCCCTTTCCGATCAATCCCTTTGCATCATAAGCTTCCACGGAAAATACAAGCTTTCTTCCCTCAATAGCAACAAGCTTGCTGTCGCAGGTGATCTTCATTCCAATCGGCGAAGAAGCAACATGCTCAATCTCCACCTTCGTGCCAACTGTGCCACAGCCCTCATTCAGCTTGTCTGCCACGCTCATAAATGCAGTCTTCTCCATTAAAGCGAGCATTGCAGGTGTTGCAAATACATCCATCACTCCGCTTCCCATTGTCTTTGCCGTATACCGGTCTGTTACAACCATTTCCTGATGTCCCTTGATTCCTACTTCTAACATATTCTTAACCTCATCTTTCTATTTCGTAAAAGCGTCAACTGTCTCTGGCATTCATCGCAGCCCACAGTTTCCTATTATCTGTTCAGAGCATTTCATACAACTCCTGATTCCGCAGCTCAGACCTTCTCCACTTCCGGAAATAACTCCTGAAAATACGGAAGATCGCATATCCAGTTACAGAAGGTATGCCATTCCTGAAGCTTATGTCCTCTGCGGGCACGATACATCGCGATCGCATTCTCATAGGACATCGTGCAGGTTCTCATCTGATGATAACTCTCCGGCAGAAGCTGGATCATACTGTACCAGAGCGCCTTATCCTTCGTTTCCATATATTTCTGACGAATCTGCTCCAGACATTCGATCATCTGATCCATCTGTGCCTCTGCCTCCGGGACCATTTGATCCATACTAAAATCCTCGCGTTCAAACGGCTTGCTGTGGATCTTATGCATGGTGCTGGTAGAATTGGCTACAGTGCCTACCTTATAGGTGTCGTACTCCTTCCACCAGTAGATTGGTGCTGTGATATCCACCGTGATAAATATCTGACGGATAAATTTGCGATGATCATTGCCCGCCTGGCACAAACGCTTGGCAAGCTGCAGATCATTCTCTCCAAACACAAACTCTCCCTGCTCATTGATATGACTGTCACCTCTCGCCCAGCTGTTTAACGGGTTTCTGGCACCTCGCATGGCATTTTCCATGTTCATCACTGATGTTCTTTCCAATGTTATCATTTTCTCTCTCCTTTATTCTTCTACAGGATCCTCGTCAAACTCAACAATGACGTAATATCCGCGCTCTGTCTTCTCGACATCCTTAACCACGCCGTCCAGTGTCTTGAGACGTTGCGGAAGCTTGTAGCATCCGGACATGGCAACCGCCGGATTAATGATATAACTATAGTTGAGTGCCGTTTTCTTCTCAGTAACATTCACTGCATCTCCGGGCTTTACAAGACCCGGACGCTCCATCTTAAAACGCATCTCCCTCATCCTGTCCCGCTCCTCTCTTAACAATAATAACCGCCGCCAAAGCATAGATTGCAAAACATATCTCCAATGCAAAGATACAGGCACAGATCCGAGCTGCAGCCAAAGGACGGCTGATAATCACGCTGCATTCCCTGATACCATGTTCCTCCGGACTCAAGCATGCGGACAAGCTGCTGGTACTGCTGATTGTATGGCTCCTGCATGACTGCCTGCCTTGCGTATTCTAATGCCATCAGATTATTACCAAGTCCCATATTGGCAACCGCGCTCAGATAATACCATTGACCGGTTCTCTCCTGCATCTGGTTCAACACATTGATCGCATCATTGTAATAATGATTCTGAATATAAATCGCGGCAGACTTCAGATGCATCACATATTCCTCACTCTGCCCTTCTGCACGAAAGCCTCCGTCGAATCCCTGAAATCCACCATAGCCGCCATAACCGCTGTAGCCCCTGGAACCGCCGCTCTGTGCGCCCCCGTGCTCACGTTCATTAATGATCTGCTGATACGCCTGCTGCAGCTCCTTGAACTTCTCCTCCGCCTCTTCCTTATGCGGATTATTAATATTGGCATCCGGATGATACTTCCGGCTCAGTGTACGATATGCTTTTTTAATCTCGCTGTCAGAGGCATCTCTGGAAACCCCTAAGACCTGATACGGATCTGTCATCCTTTCTCGCTCCATTTCTTCTGATTCGTTCTGTCTGTATGCCGGTCAAATTTCGTCCATACACCGGAATACAATATGTTCCTCATGATCTCCACATCCTCCACCAGCGGAAGACGTTCAAAATGATAGCATACCCGTGAGATCATCTGCGTCAATATCTCCCGGACGTTCTGTGTCTGCTGCTTACTCCGAAGCACTTTCTGATCCGGTAAATTAAGTAGCAGCGGATTATAGCTGCCTTCCTTTTCATCGTCCTCCAGATCATCCCAGGCATCCAGAAGATAAATAAACTTTCCAAGATAAAAGCCCAGATAATACAAATCCTCTCTCCAGATATCCTGCTCCACGGTAAAGATCTCCCCGCAGATCCTGCCAAAGATCCCGGACACTCTGTCAAGGTTTGTCTCACCCGCCTCTTCTGCCTCGGAAAGCTCCTCAAGACAGCTTCGTACTGTCTCTGCCTTGTCCGGGTACTCGGCTGAAACTCTCCTGCCGGCATGCTTCAGTCCAAGTCCGTATCCGCCCCGCAGCAGATTACGGTCATCCTTCCAGTCATCAACACATTTATAATAGGTCAGCAGGATGTTCATCGCCGCCGCATATCCAACATAAACCGTATCATACTTGCGTCTTCTGTGCAAGGGATGCGCCAGACAATTACTCTCGCTGACCGTCTTGTCCGGCTCATACAGGGAAGATAACAAAAGTGCCAGAAATGTCATATCATAATTGAGTGATATCCTGCCAAGAATGCCATGATCCTTCTGCAGTCTTTGGCAGAGTCCGCAGTACCATGCCCGGTACTCCTCCAGCTCTCTGACCTTCAATTCTCCCTGATTGGGAATGACGTAACCAAACATCCGATCTCCCTCTAGCTCTTCTTGATAAATTCCGTCTTACACATCGGGCAGGTGATGGCAATCTTGCCCTTCCCCTTCGGCACACGGATACTTTGTCCGCAGTTCGGGCAACGGAAGATACGGTGTGTCTTTCTCTGCTGCATATTGTTCCGCTCGCGGCTGAAAAAACACTTTACGCGATTGTGATGTCTTAAATACCACTCATTCTCCCGATACCGCTGATAATGATTCCTTGAAAATGTACGGTAATACGAATAGATCAAAATAATCACGACAAGCACACTGACAATCAGCTTAAAAATATCATGCCGGATAAATAACTGAATAAACATCAATAGAAACGCTAATGTTACCAAAAAATGTGAAAAGTGGTCTACTCCATAACGTCCCTGCATAAACCGGCGAAACCAATCCCGCATACGGCACCTCCATATCAACAAATCACTTATGTCCGGCAATCGAAGAATGATCCGCCGACACACAATTCAACTTCTTCTTTAATCATACTAGCAAACAGGCAAAATGCAATGAATGAAAAACAAAATATTTCTAAAACTTCTATAAACACCGCGTTCTCCGTTTTTGGGTACAAAAAAAGCACGAGACGGGATTCGAACCCGCGACCCTCGCCTTGGCAAGGCGATACTCCACCACTGAGCCACTCGTGCATTCTACCGATCAGACGAT